>CAZVVF010000132.1:0-8526 GCA_964630575.1 uncultured Burkholderiales bacterium
AAACGATTTGACTCGCTCCGCTTCCAGATCGCTCCAGCTGCAGAACTTTTCCGAGTCAGCCATAGCAAAGACAGGAGCCACCCGCAGCGCCGTTGCTGCCGGATCCTCTCGAACTTCGAGGAGCCACCTGCGCAAGCGCTTGTGATCAGAGGGCGAGCACCTCTGGGCCATTTCCGCGACCAAATGATTGGCGCGCTGTTGCACCGTCGAAATCGCATCATCGTAAACCTGGTCTCGAACAATGTGGGAAAAAGAGGCGTCGAGTTGAAAGGTCGGCCTCTCCAAGAAAGCCTGAAAGGCGGGAACTCCCTGGATCCGTTGATGCTCCACCAACACGCCATAGCGGACCAACTTTACCCAGCTTTCGTACCCCTCAACAATCTCAATCTTGAGTTCCCCCTCGATCGGCTCCTGGGCGAGCTCAGTACCATTGAGAGTCAGAGAGCAAGGGCAGTAGCGCGCCTTTGCTTTGACGACTTCTTCAAGCCTGGGAAGTCCTCGTTTGAGTCGAAAGAGCAGCGCGATCTCTCCCTCGGAGGTCTGGCTGATCTGGGGCGGTTCAACGCAGCTCGCCTCCACCGAGTTGATGGCAATACTCAACAGGTTGTACGACGCCGAGGAGACTTCCCTCCTAAAGAAGTAGTCTTCCAGATTGGAGAGCTTTGCCGGGTCCAACTCCACCTTGCTAGCCTTGACCAGAACATCCATCTGGTCAGACTCGCTGTCAGTCTCCACGTCGATAGAAAGCTCTTCACACCTGGCCGCCACTAAGGCCTGGACCAGCAGGAGCAAGAACTCCTCGAGTTTGGTCAATTGGAAACGAGCCATCTTGGTTCGAGCACGCTTCTCGTCCAGCGTGAAATGGCCGTCTCCTGTGTGGTCGCTGTCTTGGCGAAAACGCTCCAGGAGGCTCAATCGTCTTGCTCCTTACCTCGAATGGAGGCCAAGGAGCGAGCCAAGATCTTATTCTCATTCTTGTTCCCCAGACCGAGATCGAGGTTGAGCTTCCGAACCAGGATGGACAAAGCCGCTTCTGGTTCAACCGAGGCCAAGTCTGCCAACTTCTCGATCAGCGGATGTCCGCGGCGAAGCGCTGGAGAATCCCGCCACTGTTTCTGATTCTTCTCCAAACTTCGAATATTCTGATCGGCGCGGAGGTAGAATCCTAAGGGTTCTGGGTTTCGCCTGGAAATCGAGCTCTTGAGTTCGACCACAAAAGCGCCTGATAGATGAGGCACTCTGGCTTCGATCAGGGCCATCAGGGCTCCCTCACTCTGATTTGGCTCAACCCTTTCGTAGTGAAAGTAATGGTCCGAGAGCAAGGTCACCTCGACTTGAGCCTCCTGGAGAGCGGATTGAATCAGGGAGCCTTGCTCCATGAAAACGAGCGGCAAACCCAACTGCTCAGCGGCCTCCCAAAAACTGTCTACCTGCGGCCACCAATACGCCGCGTCGGAGAGTTCGTCGAGTGAAAAAGCCCCCTCACGGCTCGGAAACACCTTGTATTGGCGAACGACCTTTCGAACCCCGGGATACTTCAAGACACAATTCGCCGCTCGCCAAAGAACCTCTGAAGGCTGTTGGCTGAGACGTTCAAAGATATCGATAGGCATGTCCTTGTAGGCGGCACCCTTGATCTGGGACATCACTCTTTGAAAATTCTCGTCCTGAAGAATGTTGTCGCGACTCAGGGTGTGCTCCAAGTATGGCGAGCGAACCCTGAACTTCAAATGCGAAAAGGGAGAACTCTCACTCTCCAACAGAGTGAGTCCACGATTGTAGTAACCTTCGAAACCAGTTTCAGAAATTGAGGGAGCGAGAACAGCGCTAGTGTTTTGCTCCCTAAAGAAGAACTGGTAGTCATCTTCGGCAAAGCCGAAATCTTGATTGACCACCGAACCGTTGAAGAGTATCTCGGTGTGGGAGTACTTACACCAGAAGGTCACCGTTTCTCGAGCCTCATTGATGAGTTGGGGGAGCGTCCTGAAGTCCTTTGGTAAATAGAGCGTGACGCTCGTTCCCTCGACCCGTTGATGGAGTTGCCGCTTCTCAAAACTCCGGTCCCGCTTGAAGAGCAGGCGCCAACTCTCACCGTCACAGCCAGTTTCTAGAACCACAAGCTCTGGGTCCACGGCAAAGATGGAAACAAATCCAATTCCAAATTTTCCGATTTTGGTGAGGTCGTCCTCTTTGGTGCTACTGAAAAGCTTAGTCAACTTAGTGTCGATGGTCTGCTCGTCCATCCCCTGCCCGTTGTCACGGACCTGAACGAACAACAGTCCCGAGGGGGCGTCAGAGCCCACCGCCACCTCGACCTGAGTGGTCCCGGCGTCCAGGCTGTTCTGGACCAACTCACGCAGAAAGGACATGGGCTGGGCGAACTGTTGGATCAGTTTTTCTAAGGCATCGTCGGCTGGCGTCATGACCCCACCTCCACTCTACGACCGAGGCTCGGTTGAGCGTTGCGGTGTTTCCAAGATGAGAGTCACCGGACCATCGTTGACCAAAGACACCGACATCATTGTCTGAAATCGACCTGTCTCGACCGGACAGCCGCTGCGCCTGAGGCAATCGCAGAAGAACTGGTACAATCGGTCCGCTTCTTGGGGGGGAGCGGCCTCTACAAACGAAGGCCGGCGACCCTTTGTGCAATCAGCGTAGAGAGTGAACTGACTCACGACCAGCACGCTTCCACCGATGTCTTGAAGAGAGAGATTCATCTTCTCTCGATCGTCCTCGAAAATGCGCAAGCCCGAGACCTTCTTGGCCAACCACTCGGCCTCGGCTTGACCATCCCCATGGCCGACCCCCAAAAGGACTAAGAACCCTCTCCCGATAGCGCCCACGACTTGTGAATCGACGGTAACCGAGGCCTGTGAAACTCTTTGAATGACAGCTCGCATAGGAGCGAGTTCGGAGAAAAACTAGCGGGCCCTTTGACTCGTCCTGTTGACCGTGGTGACGTCCCTGATCCGACGGAGGCGCTTCATCAACTCCTCCAACTGACGCTTGTTGGTGATATCGACCGACATTCGCACGTAGGCGGTATCCTTTCGCGTCCACGCCTTGCACGCGCGCGTTGCCACCTTGTTGTCGTTGATCACGCCCATGACGTCGCTCAACAGCCCCGCTCGATCCCAGGCCTCTATCTCGATATCGACTTGATAGCCGCTGGTGCAGTCGGGCTGGTCCCATCGAACCTCGATCTCACGCTCGGGAGACGAGTCCAGCAAGGCACGAAGGTTGGGGCACCCGTCCACGTGGACAGAAACTCCCTTACCCAGAGTGATGTATCCCCGGATGGGGTCTCCCGGTACCGGTGCACAACAGCGAGCGAACTTGACCAAAATATTGTCCAGGCCCACAACCTCTACCGCACGCCCCGTTGAAGGGCGCAGATTGTTGGCCCGAGGGGTGGGGAGAATCGTCTCAGAGACCTCTTGAGGTAGCTCTTCACGCAGGCGAGCAAGAACCTGAGACAACGACGTTTCGTTGTAACCGAGAGAGGCCATCAGGTCCTCAATCTCCACAAAATTGAGCCGGTCAGCGACCTTTTGCAGAAGCGGGTCGTCGGAGGCGATCTTATCCATCCGTTGCCGGCCCAATTCACGCCGCAACATCTCGCGTCCGCGGGCGATGTTCTCTTCTCGCCTCTCCTTCTTGAACCAAGCTCGGATCTTGTTGCGAGCGCCGTTGCTCGCGCAGATCCGAAGCCAGTCGAGAGAAGGGTTGCTGTTCTTTGAGGTCACGATCTCAACGATATCAGCGTTTTGGAGTACCGTCGTCAGAGGGACCATCTTGCTGTTGACCTTGGCCCCGATGCAGCGGTGGCCCACCTCTGTATGGATCCGATAAGCAAAATCCAAGGGGCAAGAGCCCGCCGGAAGGTCCACCACGTCCCCTTGGGGGGTGAACACAAAGACCTCGTTCTGAAGCAGGTCGACCTTGAGGTTCTCGATGTACTCCTTCGCGTCGCGCGAGTCGTCCTGCCAGTCCAAAATCGCCCGAATCCAGGGGTAGATCTCTTTGAAGAGCTTGGATTCCTTACTGGCCTTGGCTTTACCGGAACCTTCCTTGTAGGCCCAGTGAGCCGCGATGCCGACCTCGTTGACCTGGTGCATCTCATCGGTACGAATCTGAATCTCAAGGGGCAGCTGATTCGGGCCAAAGATGGTGGTATGAAGGGAGCGATAGTTGTTCGACTTGGGAACCGCGATGTAGTCCTTGATCCGGTCCTTGAGCGGGATCCAAATGGAGTGAATGGCACCCAACACGGAGTAGCAATCCTCCACCCGAGGGACCACCACTCTCAGGGCCACAAGGTCGTAGACCTCTTCTAAGGTTCGTCCCGTGCGCTCCATCTTGCGAAAGGTACTGTAGAGATGCTTCTCTCTCCACTCCATGTGAGCCACGATATCCAGCTTGACCAACTTCTCCTGGATCAGTTCCACCGCCTGGATGAGGGAGGCCTCTCGAACCTCGGCCAGACTCTCCACTTCCCGTTTCAGTTCGGCGTGCTCTTCGGGGTAGAGATACTGGAAGCAAAGATCTTCGAGTTCCCTCTTCATCTCGAAGACACCGAGACGGGAAGCTATCGGAGCGAAAATTTCGAGCGTTTCACCGGCGATCCGCTTCTGCTTGTCAGGACGAAGACTCCCCAGCGTCCGCAAATTGTGCAATCGGTCGGCCAGTTTTATAAGGATGACTCGAAGATCCTTAGTCATGGCGAGGAAAATCTTCCTGAGATTCTCAGCCGCTGCCATCTGCTTGCTGCGAGGGGTCGGTGCCTCTCGGCCTTGGCGGGCGGAAATCGCGGTCAGCTTGGTCACACCGTCTACCAGAAGGCAGACCTCTTTGCCGAACAACTCCTTCATTTTCTCCAGAGTCATCTCGGTGTCTTCCACCGTGTCGTGGAGAAGACTCGCCGCTATTGTAGGTGGGTCGAGCTTGTAGCCCGCGAGGATTGTGGCCACCTCAATGGGATGAAGGATATACGGCTCGCCCGAGGCCCGCACCTGGGGTCGATGGAAGTCCTGAGCAACTCGAAAAGCTTTCTCTATGCGCTCCAGCGACTCTGGCGAAAGGTAGACTTCTAGACTCGAAACGAGTCTCTGGACCGCATCTCGCGTATCTTCGCGCTCAGCTCCCCATAAGAACGGGGTGGGTTGTGTTTCCTCCATGATAACTAGGTGACTCATAAACTATTAGGCCGATTATAGCATGCACCGGGTAGACCCGAAACAGCTAGTTGTTCCTAGTGCGTGACGCTGGGCACTCGTTCAAATGACGAGGATTCAGCCCCACACTCGCTCAAATATTCATTCCTTTCGGCTCTTTTCAAGCTGCTCAAGCTCCTTGATCAGGTCGACACGCTTGACCCGCAAGGTTTTGAGTTCATTCTCTTGTGCTGGTGTTAATTGCGAGAGGGCCGAGAGTTTTGCCTCCTGCTGAGCGACCTTCTTCAACTGGGTGACGACTTTTTCTATGTCCTCGGCCGTGGCCTCCGCTGTCACCGGCTTTTTCCCCTCATCGCTTCTATTCTTCACAGCGTCCAAGCCAGCCAGCAGAGCGACGGTAAAGAGGAAGCTGGCAAACAGTACCACGAGGCCTTGCCGCAGATGATCGAAGGTTGTCAATGGAAGCCTCAAAAAGTAGCCGACCTCCCCCGACTCCAGGTTGCGGTAGGCAGCAAAACGGCGAAGCGGAAAAACTGGTAGATATATCGCATAGGCCGACTCCAGCCATTCCTCACGGGCCTTTCCCACTTCGGCCGAAACCACCATAGACTGAACCCCCAAAAGGTGGTTTCCCCGTGGGGTTGGTGCCTCCTCACGCTCGGACTGGCGTTCGGGGAAGCAAACATCGGCGGATTCCTCATCGCCGAAATTCTCCTCGGGTAGCGTGCACCATTCTTGAACCGCACTCGGCTCCCATCGCATGGCCTCGCCCAACCATTTTTTGGCGCCCCGAGTATCTTTGGCTTTGACATAAGCCTGAGACAAAACCCCACAGGCCTGAGCCACCATCTGTTCGACCTCGCGCCGCTCCTTGGAGCCGTCTACAAGCTTGTGGGAAAAGCGTGACGCTTCAGGAAGAATCGTATCCGAGAGCTTCCGCTCGCTGGCCTCGAGAAGGTCTGGCGGCGGCGGATGGGCCTGACCCTGATAAGCCAGCAGTTCGGTTTGCAGCCGCGCGCACGTGCGTCGCAACGATTCCAACTCCTCGCCGAAGAAGCTCTCCTGAAGATGACTGACCCCCACCATCCCAACGGTCTGAGCCAAGACCTTCAAGCTCCGAGAGGCCGACTCGTCATCACCGTTTTGATGACTCTTTTGCACCGAGAGTGTCAGATGCTCGACGAGATCCTCTTGCAAAAAGCGGTAGAAAGTCTGTTTGGGGTCCAGTTCACTCAGATGATGGTAGAGACGCAGGCACTCGCGGATATGAGCGTCCGGCCGTTCACTGTCCCGGCAAAAAAAGAGCGCCCTGTGTAAGGTCGCACGGTTATGAACGTTGTAGAGACTCCCGCCAGCCCAAGCCTTGAGAGCCCTCCTCCAGTCCTTCTTTTGAAGCTCCTTGAGTCCAGCGAACTCAGCCTCTGTGGAAGCGATGAACCAACCCATCTTGGTCTCACCATCGACGGTTTTTTCACGCTTGATCCGCTCCCTGGCTTGGCGCGAGGTCTCTCGGCTCACATCCAACAGCCAGGGCAGTTCGAGCCGGCCAAAAGCCGGCTCAAAGACCCGACCAGCCTCATTGGTGATGAGACCCGCCTGAGCCAGGAGATTCTGTGATGGGTTGGGCCCCTGCTTCATCGGCTGCTCCTCTAGTCGAAGACGAGAAGACTCTCTACGGGGATACCGTCGAGTTGGCTGCGACCATCCAGAAAGGCCAGTTCAATGATGGCACCAAAGCCGACCACTTCGGCCCCCAACTTTCTGACCAAAGCGACGGTCGCTCCAGCCGACCCTCCCGTCGCGATCAGGTCGTCGATGATCAAAACCCGCTCACCCGCTACCAGAGCATCCTTATGGATCTCCAGAGTGTTCGAGCCGTACTCGAGCTCATAATCCTGAGTGATGGTATCGGCGGGTAGTTTTCCAGGCTTGCGCACGGGCACGAAACGAATTCCAAGCCGATCCGCTAGAGGGGCTCCGAATATGTAGCCGCGAGCTTCCAGGGCGACTACAGCGGTGGCGTTGGTCCCAGAAAAGCGGTTCTGCAACTGGTCGAGAGAAGCCCTAAAGGCCTCCGCATGGCCGATGAGGGTCGTGATATCCTTGAACACGATCCCTTCTTTGGGAAAATCGGGAATGTCCCGGATATGGTCCTCAAGTTTCATGGTATTCCTCGTTCTTTCTTTCACTCTCTTCAAGTATAGGTTTTGTTTCCAGTGGCGGAGTCCTGGCGGAATCGAGCCTCGACTGGCCGACCTGCCATTCTCCTTCGCAAGCCCCGGCAGACTCGTCGTCGAGAGGCTGTGCGAGCCAGCTCCATCGTTGCAGCATGCGCTCGACCAGATCGGGACCAGAAAAAAACGTCCTGACCTCGGTCAACTCCTTCTCGCTGGCCCGCCAGCGAGAAAAGGCCTGGGTTTCCTCAAGCTTCTGTCCGTTCGCCTGATCGAAGCGAAGCTGCCCGGTCGCCTTGTCCAGACGCAGAGCCTCAGTCTCTAAGAAGGCCTCTAGAATTTGGCGAGTGGTCAGAGGGTCAAGCCTCAAGTCCCGCCTCGCTACTCGCACCGCAGCCTCTTGATTGAAGGGGTTCATTCGCGCCGCCTTGAGCAACTTCCACAACTGGACCGCCTCGCTCCGACTCCAACAGCACGCTCTGCACTGGGCCAGCGCCCTCTCGATCTCGCTGGCCCCAAAAAGCAGTACCAAGCGAGGAGGACGGAGACGCTCCAGAAAGCTGTCAAAGCCCTCCATGGAGTCGGGGGGAGTCAACAGAACCAGTCCCTGACTGGCCGACTCACAGGAGGCGTAGGTATGAAACGCTCCCGAACAATCCGGAAACTCGGCCACCGCCCGGTCAGGGTCGCGACAGACCGCAGCGAGCTGCTTCTCTTTGCCCATCCACTGCTTGAGGGCTACTCTGCGCCCTCGCAAACGACGAAGGTCGATCACACTGCTTGAGGCCCTCGAAGTGGAGTCGGGGTCGACCACCCCAAGAACCTGGAGCCGCAACTGCTCCTGTCCCCTAAAAACATCACGACCGATCTCGCAGCGCAGGTCGTAACGATAGTCCTGAGTCTTTAACTGAGAGCTCAGATCCGCTTGCCTAAAAGCGATCGCCCGTCGCCTCTGACCGACCTGTTCGACCTCCAGCTGAAGGTGGTCACCGGTCTGACCCACCCTGCGCTGCTGAACGATGTCGACCCCTTCGAGCAGAAACTTGGGCTTGGGATTGGCCTCACCAAAGGGCTCCATGCGCTCGAGTTCTTTGACCAGACCCAGATCGGCTTGCCCCAGGGTCAAGCTGCCGTCGAACCAGACAGGAGCGGGACCGTTCCTCAGGTCGTTGGCC
>CAZVVF010000133.1:0-8453 GCA_964630575.1 uncultured Burkholderiales bacterium
TGGCGTGGTCCGAAAGACGGACTTCTAGGGCGTGAGCCCCGAACGCTCCCAGCAAGACAGCCGTGCAGCCTAAGATCGCCGAAAAAATGAAGGGTCTTTTTACTTTTCCCTGCGGAATGGGTTCCAGCCTTTCTGCGTTTTGGGCCTCATCTCCTCAAGTTGGGACTTGAGAAAACCGTGGTTGTGAAGCTCGCGGGCGAGCATCTCCGACCACTCCGCTTTTTCTTTTTCGTAGCGGGCCTTTAACTCAAAATACTTCTGGCTGCGGTCCTCGAGTTGGGCACGCAACACGGACCGCTCTTGGTACTCTTGAGAAATGATGCGGTCCTTCTCTTGCATCTGCTGCTGCAGAGAGAGCAGTTCTTCTGCTGTTACCTCGGAACGACTGCCAGTCGAGTCGGTGTTTCGGTTGCCAGAACGGAAGCGCCGCAGTTCGGAACTGTGCTTGTCCTCGGCCCGCTCCAGCTCGTGGGTCAAGTGTTGGACCTCACGCTCTAGAGCACTGCTCCTAGACTGAGCCTTTTTGAGGGAATCCTGAAGCTCTATGATATCGTTTTCCAGATTGCTCTTGGCATTTCGGCTTCGTCGAAGAGCCGCTTCCGTCTCTTGCAGCCCGGCCTTCAGTCGTCGGTTGATCTGTTCGAGCTCGGTATTCTGATTCACCAAGTGCTGGCAGCGCCTTCGCAATTCGAGTTCGGCAGCCGACGGCTCGTGAGTTCGTTCGTTGACCGCATCAGGTGCGACAGCAGCGGGGGGTTCCGAGCCGCCCGAACTCGCCGCAGGGGCGACCGGTGCCGCAGGGGCGACTGGTGCCGCAGGTGTGACCGGTGCCGCAGGGGCGACTGGTGCCGCAGGTGTGACCGGTGTCGCAGGTGTGACCGGTGCCGCAGGGGCGACCGGTGCCGCAGCTTCATCCGAAGCTCCAGAATCTGCCTTGGCTCTGGCTCCGGCCTTGGCAAGACGAGAGACTTCGCCGGGTGACAGCCACGGCTCTTCGTTGCGAACGATCGCAACGACACGACCGTCGGCGATCTCCTTGGAGAGCGACTCGGGGGTCGTGTTCAACTGCTGCGCGGCCTCGTTGAGTGAGAGAAACCCTTCCACACTAAAGCCGTTCGCTCTTATCTCTAGCCGACCTGTCAGAGAGAGGCCCTGTGATGGATTGAATCGCACTTTGATGGTTATCCAGAGGGAAAACCGCACGATTCTGCAAAGCGTTCACGATGAAATACTCGACATTCGCCAGCACGGCGCACCAGGTCGTGACCAGCCTCCTATTGGGGGCCCTGATCGCGGGGTGCCAAACAGCGCCACCGGCCGACACACCGAGCACTCCTAGTGCGGTGGGAACCTTTACCGGCCAGGACCTTCCAGAAAAGATTGAAGAGCTCAAAGGCACACCACTCTATTCTATCAGTGAAGAACTCAGTAGCGTGGCGGAAATTCCAGGGGCAGCGTTTTTGCTCATAGCCCCCCAAGACCCCACCAAAGCTCTGCTCGTTGTAGAGCAGGAGACGCTCCCGGCAGATCTAGCCAAACGAGCTTCTAAGCCGATCGCACTATCGGGAAAAAAAGAATCGAAAAAGAGTGAGTCTCTAGCCGCCCACGTGAAAGAGCGCTACGAGTTAGAACTCAAATCCGATGCCAATGGAGATATTATCGTTTTGATGGTTCAGCCCCAGGTCTCTGACAAGGCTGAGGTCGTTGAGGAAGGCTCAGACGTTGATCAAAAATAGGCCCGAAACTATCAAACTCGATTTCACCGTGCTCCGTCTCGAAGACGAGTTCCCTGGCTTGCTCCCTTTCAAGAGAGGTGAGCGCGGCCGACAACACTTCATCAAACTCTGCAAAGAGGAAGAGGAGTCCTATCTCTACGTCGGCTCCAACCCCGCCTTGCGCAGCGAGATCCAACAAGCCCTCATGCGCTTGCTGAATGACGGCTGGACTCCAGAAGGAGAGGTCGCCCTCGATTTTAACGGCCAAGGAGACTCCCCTTACGAGGCCCCTTACATTACCGAGCGGGTACAGCTTGAGGTGGGCAGAGCCCTGCTGCCCTTGTTGGACCCACAAAACGGCGCTCCGCTCCTAGACCACATCGAAAATCTTCGAGCCGACCTCATGGGGCTGCTGGGACTTCACCTGCCCCAGATCAGGGTCGTCGACAATCTGAACCTCGAAGAGAACCGCTACCTGGTCAAGATCAAATCAGCTCCGGTCTTCTCCTCCGAGCTTTTCCTCGAGCGTCTCTTCGCTGTGGGCAACCCGGCTCAACTCGACAGTCTAGAAGGCTGGACGACCCACGACCCCGTTCTGGCGACTCGAGCCAAATGGATCGAGGCCGAGCAAAAAGAGAAGGCTGAAGAGGCCGGCTGCACACTGCTCGGCCCCCTATCGCTGATGATGCATCATTTGCGCACCCTGTTGGCTCAGGCCGCCTCGGAACTGCTCGGACTCCAAGACACCTTCGACCTGGTGGAAAGACTCGCCATGAGCCATCCTGTCGTAGCCGAACCCTTCTTGGACAGCCGAATGGCGCTGCGCTATTTCCAGGCTGTGCTCAGAGAGTTGCTCAACGAAGGAATTCCCATCAAAGACCTGGTCACCATCGGCGAGGTCACCGGTGCCTGTTTCGACAGGGAAGCCTTGGCTGGAGTCGCTGTTGAAGAGTGTCGAAAGTCACTCAACTTTCAGCTCTGTTCGCGCTTGGTCGACGAAGAGGGGCAATTGGTGGGTCTAGCTCTGGGTCCGGACTTTGAGCACGAACTTCTCAGCATCGCTCTAGACGAAGGGTTGACTCGCGACTCCCTGGAGCAACGCGGTCAGGCGCTCGTCAGTGAGGTCAAGAAGAAGTTGGACGAGGTCTCACCCCAGAGAGTGGTAGCGCTCTTTACCGATCCGGGAACCCGGCGGGTGGCCCGAAAGGTCTTGGAAAAAGCCATTCCTCGACTCGCGATCGTGGCCACCGACGAGTTGGCGTCGAGCATAAAAGTCTTGGTTGCCGGTTCGGTTACGCGAGCGGAAGACAGTACTCCGACCGACTCTGTGGACGGACCTGTTCAGGAAGACAAGGACGGTTCGCGCTTTCCGTTCTTCGGCGGCAAAAAAGAGTAAAACCAATAGTTAGGCGCTCTCTCTAGCGCGGGGGGGAGCAAGGCGGCTTTCGAACTCAAAAAAGGACGGTATTGTGGCGGAGAGACTCTTTAGTTTATTTGGGATTGTAGGATTCGTTGGCATTGCTTATGCCTTCAGTCGAAACCGGGCCAAAGTGGACTGGAAACTGGTGGGCATAGGCATTGCGTTGCAGTTTGTCTTTGCTCTGCTGGTTCTCAAGACAACGCCAGGAGATATGTTTTTTACCTGGATCAACGAGGTCGTGGAGAAGCTCTTGGGCTTCACCACCGAGGGCTCGAACTTTATCTTCGGTACCTTGGTTCTGGACCCCGTGCGGTTCGGAGACTTCGTGTTTGCCGTACAGGTACTCCCCACTATCGTGTTCTTCAGTTCGCTGATGGCTCTGCTCTATCACCTAGGTGTCATGCAGGCCGTGGTCAACGTGCTTTCCAAAGCCATGGTGAAGGCCCTGGGGACCTCAGGAGCAGAAACACTGTCGGCAACGGCCAACATTTTTGTCGGCCAGACTGAGGCCCCACTGCTCATCAAGCCCTACGTTGCCAAGATGACTCAGTCGGAACTGATGGTGGTGATGACGGGAGGCTTTGCCACGGTGGCCGGGGGCGTCCTGGCCGCCTATGTTGCCTTGCTCAAGCCCTACTTCCCCTCCATCGCGGGGCACTTGATGGCCGCTAGTATCATGAGCGCCCCGGCGGCTCTGGTCATGGCCAAAATACTGGTTCCTGAAACCGAAGAGCCAGCGACCAAGGGAGCCGTTAAGATCGAGGTCGAGCAACAGGATGCCAACGTCATTGAGGCGGCGGCGAATGGCGCTGGTGTGGGCTTACAACTCGCGCTCAACGTTGGCGCTATGCTGCTGGCCTTTATCGCCTTGATCGCCATGTTCAACGGAATCCTGGGTTGGTTCGGTGGGATGTTTGGCTTTCCCGAGCTGAGCCTTTCCCTGGTCACGAGTTACCTCTTCGCCCCCCTTGCACTGCTGATGGGCGTTCCCTGGTCAGAGTGCCTGATCGTTGGAGACCTGTTGGGTAAAAAGCTGATTCTCAACGAGTTTGTGGCCTACTCAGAACTCGCGATGATGCTCAATGACGGCAGCAACCAACTCTCGGGCAGAACTGTTGTCATACTCACCTACGCTCTGTGCGGCTTTGCCAACCTATCGTCAATAGGGATTCAGATAGGTGGAATCGGCGGGATCGCCCCTGAGAGGAAGGGCGACCTTGCTCGCTTAGGACTTATCGCCGTGATGGGAGGCACGTTGGCTTGCTTCCAGACCGCGACGATCGCAGGAGTGCTCATCGATGAGAGTGAGTCCCAGATCGTTTCGAGCAAGACCCCCTCTACCATGCCGAGTCCATCGGCTACCCCAGCGCCGAGCTCCACTCCGGCTCAGGAGCAAACCAGTGAGAGCGGCTCGACCTCCAACCCAGCCGTCTCCCCCTCTCCCGACCCGGCCTTCGTAGAAGCCGAGGACATTGTGCGCGACAGTGGCGGTAGCGTACCCGAACCAGAGTGAGACAGTTTTGACCTCTAGGAAAAAAGAAGAGGCAATTTTGCCGATTTTGTTTCCTTGAGCACAATTCTCTGAAGGGTTTTTTCCTTTGTGCAAGCAATATCGTTGCGTAGGAGGTGACCGTCATCGGCGAACCTAAAAAGAGCTTCGGTAAGATTCTGTATTACAACCGAAAAGCCCGAAATCTTACGATCAAGCAACTGGAAAAAAAATCCGGGGTTTCTGCGTCGTTTATTTCTCGAATCGAAAATGACTCTGCAAACCCCTCGGTGGAGGTCATTACCAAGCTCGCTCGAGCCCTGGGAATGCCCCTGTCGGACTTTTTTCACGACCAGCGCGGCGGAAAGCTCCTCTATCCGCTGCGAGTGTCCCAAGCGAGATGCCTTCAGGACCCCAAGGTTCTGGCCTTTATCGACAAGCTGAAGGGACTGCCTCCGGCAGAGCGGCACGCTGTGCTAGCCCTGGCGTCCCAGCAGATAAACCTGCTCAAAGCCTGTCTAACACCGGCAGGTGGTGGGCTCTACAGGCTAGAGCCTGGACTCATCGATGGGACAGCATCCAGTCTTCCCGCAGACGAATCCGCCTAATACAGCCGTGTGATCGGCGCGTTGTGATCTCCATCACATTTTTGTGAGGGAAGACGTGCTATGATCAAGCCTAGGTTTGACGGTAGATTCAACAGCTTCCGGAACGCCCTTTCTGCTTCACCGTCGCAGAGGGGGCGATTTTTTTTGACTCGCTAGAGGCTCGGTTAGCGCCTCGCGGTCGTCGCTCGACTGGGCTCTGAGGCCCTACCGTTGAAGCCTACTGACCGAACTCGGAACTTATAGGGCCCCGGCGTGGGGTGATTCTTGATAATCGCCGTGTTGGGCGTAGGAAATTCGATGCTAGGGATGGAGACCCACTCGTCATCGATCAACTCCTCCACAGCATAGTTCTTGGCTCCCTTGGCTTCTCGCCAAATGAGCTTGATCACGGAATTGTCGGTCCACAGCGTGAACAGCGATGTGGGCGGGTCCGGTGGCGGAGCTTTGGCGTCGAAAGCGTCGGGAGTCGCCTTCGACTCCTTGTCGCTCGGCGAGGTGGTCATACCGACGTTCTCTGGAGGTGCTGGCTGCACCAGACGCGCCTTGACCACCGCCGAAAAAGCGCCAGACTCACCATCGGCACTCATGGCTCGCACCTTGAATCGAGAGCGCTCATCGGCGACACGAATCTCGAATGAAGAGGTGAAGGGACTGGTTTCAAACTCTTTCTCATTGAAGCTCCAGCGCCCAAATTTCTCGATCCAGACCTCGTAATAACTAGCTCCTTTCACGGGGGTCCAGTGACCGCGAAAAGTCTCACCGTCGCTCTCCACGGTCAAACCCGTGGGCGCCGACAGGGGTTGGCTCGAAGCCGTGGCCAGCGTCGCTAAGAACAAGAGCGGAAGAAGCGCCAGATAGCGGCACGCTCTGCTTGAGCATAGCCTCACTTGGGAGCCTCTGAAAGCGCTGTCACGAGCTGATTGAGGAGTGTGATCTCTTGATGATCAACATTGGAGTCCGCTCCTGCGAGCTCCAGCAGCAGGCTAGTGACAAATTCCCTTTCTTGAGGATCTTGAAAAGCTTTTCTCAGTTCCTTGGGATCCACCGATTGCGGAGTGGTCAACCATCGACCAGCTTGGGCGATGTCATCTGACTCCATGTCGAGTCGGCCGAGCACCTGGGCGAGCAGCCCCGTTTCTTCCGGTGCAATGATCCCATCCGCTTGAATCATGGCGATGAGTGCCTTGAGTAGAATTTCTTCTTGGTTCGTCATGCCGTGCTGTTCGTTCGCGGGGTCTCACTGCCCTGGTGGAAGACAAATTGGACAGCGTAGATTGTCAAAGGGAAGCCTCATCTCGGTATTTGGAGGATGCTCCATGCTGAGCGTGATCTCGAACCCGCATTGAGTGCAGCGAAAGTCGGCTCGACTGACATCTCGAATCCTGGAGCTCGACACCGACCACTCTCCGTCAAAACTGTTCGGCCTGACGGGCAGTGGGTCTGGCCTGTCACCTTCTGGTTCTGGAAGCAAGGCCAAGGCCTGGTCGAGAGCTGTGAGACTCGCCGTCTCTAGAAACTCCTCGACCAGAGCGCTCAACTCTTTGAGTTCGGGCGAGTCCTGAACGAGCTCTTGCCACAGGATGCAGAAGTTGATCGAGGAGAGAGTCTGATTGAGCAGATGGTGAAGGAGTGAACTCGCCTCGCAGGCCTTGGGGCCTTCGAGCTTGTGAACCCGACTATCAGGGACCTGGGTCACTTCTCAGAGGTTTCGGGGGAAGCCGCCTGGTCCTTTGTGGCTTCGGGTGCTGAAGCTTGCTGATCGGCCTCTTTCTTGAGTTCGACGGTCAGTCCGTCCACGCCGGGACCAAAAGCTTCGCCCTCAAAGATACTGCAATCCTGAATGGACTTGGTGGCGATATCTCCAGACTGTCGAACAGAAAGGAAGGATTCGAAGTTCTCAAGCTCCTTGGCTACAGTCTCGTCGAGTTCTGTGAATTCTATTCCGATCTCATACTTGCGCCGGCCTAGTTCCTTAGTCCATCGAACGACGCCTTGACAGAGAAGCTCGCGAGTCTTAGCGGTCTCGATCTCAAGCATCATTGTGATAGCCTTGTTCTCCTCCACCAATCCCTCGGTCGAGAGCTTCACTCCGTGACGGTTGAAATCGAGCGATATCGCCCTAAAACCTGGAAGGTCCTTGGAGAGAACTCTGATCGACCAGTTGTAGCGGGGGGCGCGACGCATGCTGTCGGTATCATCGAGATCTTCGGTCGCTGCGACCACCCCTCCGGCGTTGGGATCGAGGCCGTGCAGGATTTGACGCAGATGCTCAACGTTTTTGGCGGCTCCAGGAACGAGTCCGGTGCAGACGACGGCGTTTGGCCCGACTTGGCGGACCTTCGTGATGGTCACGGGGAGCTTAAAGTCCTCCGCTCCGCCAGACGGAATAGGAATGGCAATGGAAATGTTAGGGCGAGAACCAACCTTAAAGGACCTTCTCGCCTTAAAGGTCAGTGCACGATCTTCTATAGCCATGAACTGAACTTTCTCTACTCGTTGAAACCATGAAAAAATGGCGTCCATCATGTTGCCTCCTACTTCCTCTCGGGCCCACACTTCCCGAATTTCAGAACCTTCCCTGCGCGAGTTGGAAAGGTGGCGAGGTACACTCCGGGGGTCTGGCAAAGGGGGCGGGCGTGACCGATAAGACAATGGAGCCTCACAAGGCCGGCCTCGATCTGACCACTCTTCCTGAACTTCAGCGCTGCAACCTCAGGCTCGTGCTGGACCAAGTGAGGAGCGCTCACAACACGGGGGCCCTGTTTCGAACGGCTGATGCGGTTTGCGTCGAACAGATCTACCTACTGGGCCTAACCCCTCATCCCCCTCACGCGCAACTGGAGAAGACCGCTCTCGGTGCTACCAAGTACGTTCCCTGGCGACACACCGATGACGCCGAAGCGGTCGTGAGCGAATTGAAAGAAGCCGGATATACCCTGGTCGCCCTCGACAACGGGCCTGGATCCGTTTGCTTGTGGGACTTTCCGTGGCCTCAGCGTTGCGCGATTATAGCCGGTAACGAAGTCGACGGAGTGAGTCGAGAGTTTCTCGACGTCGTCGACGCGCGCGTGAACCTTCCCATGTTCGGATACAAACGCAGCCTGAATGTGACCACTGCCCTAGGGATCGCCATGTATGAATATCGAAGAAACCGCGGGGCCACGGGAAATTGAGAACCTTTGGTTTCGGGCAAGGTTAGACTCGGCGAGAGTAAGAATGAG
>CAZVVF010000134.1:0-8423 GCA_964630575.1 uncultured Burkholderiales bacterium
CTTGGCCTCGTCGTATCGGTCCAGCTCATCATAGGCATTGCCCAGAACGGTGTTCATCAGCGACTCTTGTTCTTTTCCAACCCCGGCGGCAAGACCGGATTCAAGCTCCTTCACAGCCGTCTCGAAGTCGCGAGCCTGATAGGCCTCGATCCCCCTCCGAGCGGCCACATCCCCAGGATGAGAACTCTGGCACCCCGGCAACAGCAACAAGGCAAAAAGGAAGCTCAAAAAACAAGATATCATTTTCAATCTGGACATGTTCGAAGCTTCGATTGGAAGATCTCGATCCCTGGAACCAAGGCCCTAGACGCCTCACACGTCGCGCGCGCCTAGCACCCTCTCCCTGGCCACCTCCAACATCATCTGTAGAGGTATCTCCTCGAACTCCAGGCCCAACCACAAGGCCAGGCTCTCTGCGCCTTGAGCGCACAGCATCCCCAGTCCGTCCTGAACCTCGCCACCCAACTCCTGAAAACAGGCCATGAGAGCCGTTGTTCTGGCGTAGATAAGCTCCGACAACAGCACACCCGTCGGCAAACTCTCAGGCAACGGCACTGGGCTGAGGTCGCCCTCAAGACCTACCGACGTGGTCTGCACCACGAGGGTATTGGACTGTAAAAGCTCGGGAAACCTGTCCAGCGAAAAGACCTCAATGCGCCCCCCATCCGGCGTGGCTGAGGACAGCTCTGAGCGCAGAGCCTCGGCCCGTGAGAGAGTGCGATTGAGAAGAGCCAGACGAGAGACTCCTTGGGTCAAGAGGGTGTAGCACACAGCCCGTGCCGCCCCGCCAGCGCACATCACGACGGCCCTCTCAAAGCACCTTTGGCCGAGAGAGCGCCACCACCCGGCGCCGTCAGTGTTGTCACCATAGATCTCCTGGCCTCGAAACAACAGAGTGTTGACCGCACCCATAGCCTGAGCCCTGTCGCTGACTCGGTCGCAAACGCGAAAGGCCCTCTCCTTGTGAGGAACAGTCACGTTTGCCCCAACAGCTCCGAGCTTGGGAAGCGCCCTGACGACGCTCTCGAAGTTCTCCTCTTCGACACGGGCTGCCAGATACACGGCCTTTGAGCCAAGCTGCTGCAGCGCCCGATTCTGAATCAAAGGACTCAAGCTGTGGCTCACGGGATTGCCCAGGAGCCACAAGGTGGCAAGATCGGCGCGCTCCAGCACAGAGTTCATTCTGGAATGTGCTCTTGCTCCCCAGGGTAAAAGGACCAAAACTCGGGGAAGGAGACAGAGGCCCAGCCTGCGTTGAGAAGATGCGTATCCCCTTCAGCGGTGAGCGCCGCCACCGCCAGACTCATCTCCAAACGATGGTCTTGGTGGCACTCCACAGCCGCTCCGCTCAGTGGGGTCGGTCCATAGACCGTGAAGCCATCGTCGGCCTCGGCGATACGAGCCCCCATCTTTGAAAGCTCGTTGGCGACACAGCGTATACGATCGCTCTCCTTTACCCTCAACTCCTGCGCTCCCCGGACCACGGTGTGACCCTCGGCGGCGGTCGCCATAACAGCGAGCAGGGGAAATTCGTCGATGGAGGGTGGAACCTCCTCGGGCTCAACCACAGTTCCGATCAAACGAGAACTCTCAGCGGTGATGGTGCCCACGGGCTCCCCCATTCGCTCTTCGGTTTGGGTCAAGGTGAGATTCGCCCCCATACGGGAGAGAATGCGATAGAAGCCGGTCCTGGTTGGATTGAGGCCCACTCCCTCGATGGTGACCTTCGTCCCCTTGCCAAGGACCGCTGCGGCAACAAGAAAAGCGGCCGAAGAAGGATCCCCGGGAACGTCGAAGTCAAACCCCTCCCAGCGGTGAGGACCTGAAGGAAGCTCGATAGAAAGACCGTCGGTGCGGATCGGAACCCCCAGTCCCCTCAGCATATTTTCGGTGTGGTCGCGGGTATAGCCGAGTTCTTCCATCTCCACCTCTACCCCAGAGGAAAGGGCGGCCAAAAGAAGGCTAGACTTGACCTGCGCCGAGGCCACCTCGGGACTCCCCTGAAAGGAGCGCAAGGTCCCGCCTTTTACCGCCAGGGGGCAGAGCGTGTCCTGCTGACGCCCCCAAATGTTTCCACCCATTCCCGTCAGTGGGCGAACGATCCGGCCCTGAGGTCGCTTGCGAAGCGACTCGTCACCGTCGAGAACAAAGAGCCCAGGACACCCCGACAACAGACCGCACAACAAGCGCAAAGTGGTCCCGGAGTTGCCACAATCGAGGATGCCATCAGGCTCTCGTGGTCCCTTGCTTCCCCAGCCTTGAATCTCCGCGACTCCGTCTTCGGAAATCTCGATCTTGCTGCCCAGCGCACGCAGACAGTCGGCCGTGCTAGCAACATCGGCCCCCTTAGAGAGACCCTTCACGCGGGAAACCCCATCGGCCATACTGGCCAGAATCAAACTTCGGTGACTAAGGCTCTTGTCACCCGAGAGGGTCTGGTGCTTTCTCCACCCGTTGGCCCCGTCGAGCCGTATCTTCAAGAGAGGAGTCCCACCTCAACCATGACCTGCTTGACCTTGGCCTCCTCCTCTGCCGTCGCCGCCCACAGAGGCTGACGCACAGGCCCGGCGGGACGCCCCATCAGCTTGAGGGCGTATTTTACCGGGACAGGATTGGAGGTGACAAAGAGGACCTCAAAGAGCGGGAAAAGACGATGGTGAATAGCGGTAGCTTCCTTCACACGTCCAGCAAAAAAATGTTCCAGCATCTCTTTGATGAGGGGACCCGCTACGTGACCTGCCACCGAGACCACGCCGTGGCCTCCAACAGCCAGCTGCGGCAGAGTCTGACTGTCGTCACCGCTGTAGGTCAACATTTCCGAAGAGGACCTAGAAAGACGGCTCTCCAGCCGGCTCACCGGGTCGATCGGTAAGCTCTGTTTGACCGCCACGATCCGGGGGAGTTCGGCCAATTGCTCCAGGACGTCAGTAGGGATGTCGATACCCGTCCGACTCGGGATGTTGTAGAGCATGATGGGGAGGTCCGTAGCGTCGTGGACGCTCTTAAAGTGCTCCAGTAAGCCCTTGGCAGAAGGCTTGTTGTAGTAGGGAGCGACCAAGAGGAGTCCATCGACCCCGGTCTCTTGAGCTTTCTGAGAAAGCGCGATCGTGCTTTGGGTGCAATACGAGCCGGTGCCGGCAATGATGGGCACGCTCGGACCTACGGCCTCTTTTACGGTCTGCCACAACTGAATCTTCTCCGGAACCGTGAGAGTGGGAGCCTCCCCTGTCGTTCCACATATAACCAAGCTGTCGTTGCCGTCGGCAACCAACTGCCCAGCCAAGGTTGCAGCCCCCGCATAATCCAAATCCCCGTTGTCCAACAGGGGGGTGACCATAGCGGTCATTAATCTTCCAAATCGCCCACTCATCTAAAAACTCTCCTCTCAGTCAGCAGGCTCCGCTTCGGAGTAGCAAGGCTCCATTCCCTCCAATTCGAGCCCAAGCTTTGAGGCCCATTGCTCGATCCCGCGTTGAACGAGCGCCGTGGATTCGGGCAAAACGGCGGTCCCCCAAACCACGATCAAGAAGCGAGCCGTCTGGCTGTGAACCTTCGTCCGCTGAGAATCCTTAACCGGACTTCCTACCGCCCCGGTAGGGTTGGCAAGAACCATCAGGCCTTGAAGATTGAGCTCCTGTCCAGAGGGGTTAAAGACGTAGGACTCCCCTGGCCCACCGAGGCGAAAGCTCCACCGGGGCCCAACGGCGTCAGCGTCCAACACCGAGATAGGCAGGCCGCTCTCCAGCGAAAGTCGATTGAGAACATCGACGACAGGATGGATCTGCCGATAGCGGTCCTCGGCAAGAGCCTTCAAGAGAGACTCTGAGGCAGGGCGCCCGCGACCGGAAGGTTTGTAGCCGCCGAACCTCAGCAGCGCCCGGACAGCCGTCTTCACCGGGCCAGGAATTTCGCGGTAAGTGGGAGTGGCGACCTCGGTGGAGGCTCGATCCAAAGGGAAGTTAAGAGCCAACACCAAGGGTCGAAAATCAGGACTCAAACCAGACAAAAACTATCGAACCTCTACCTTCAGGAATTGCTGTGAAGAGATTTACGGGTGACAAAAAATATCCTGGACACGAACTCCCTGAGCGGCCAGAACCTCCCCCACCCAACTCTCTAGAATGTCCTGGATACGACCACAGAACTGAACACCCACGCGGGACCCACTGTTCCATCGAACTTTGGCGTCGACCGCTGGCAGGCCCTGCATAGCCACGGTCACCGTGTCCCCGAGGTCGTACTCACAGCCCCCATCTTTGCGTTCGAACCCAACTCCCAAAAGAGACAAGTCCAAGGCTTCAACCTTGTCGCAGAACTCCTGGTCGCGTCGTTGACCTTGAACCTCCAAGTCGACCCAACATTCGATCCTTGAAAAAATACGTTTCTCACTCAGAGCGGATAGAACCTTAAGCCCTTCGTTGTTTCCATTCGTTTGCATACTGATCACCTACACCTCGGCGGTGCCCCCCTTTGGCGACTATCATCGATTCCCAGTTCCAACATGTTGCCAAAGCACTAACATCCCGCAATACTTCTTCAATATTCATCCTTTTAATTCTCAAGGCAAGAAATATTCTTCAGTCAGTACATTCATGGCCAGGAAAGGTCTCGTCAGGGCCCTCACTCGGCAGGGGAATGATCTGGGGTTTCGAACCCGTGGAGCCAGGAGGACAACGTGTCAGTAGCCCCAGTAGCAAAAGAACTCAGTAAAGAGGAACGCCTCTATCGTATCCGTCATGGACTCGCTCATGTCATGGCTCAAGCTGTCCTGGAGATGTTCCCCGAAGGGAAAGTGGCCATCGGCCCACCTATCGACAACGGATTTTACTACGATTTCGATCTCCCCCGCCCCTTGACCGATGCCGATCTTAAGACCATCGAAAAGCGGATGAGAAATATCGTCAAGAAACGCCACGAGTTTCACTTTCGCGAGCTCACAGCCGCCGAAGCCAAAGAACTTTTTCGAGATCAGCCCTACAAGATAGAGCTGATCGAAGACTTAGAAAAGTCTGATCCCAACACCGTGCTCTCCACCTACAAGCACGACACCTTTGAGGACCTCTGCAAGGGTCCGCACGTAGCGAACCTAGGGGAGATCAAACAAAAAGCTTTCAAACTTCTCTCGGTCGCCGGTGCCTACTGGCGAGGTGACGAGAAGCGAGCCCAGCTTCAACGAATTTATGGAACCGCTTGGGAAACGCCTGAAGAGCTCAAGGAACACCTACAGCTCCTAGAGGAAGCGAAAAAGCGAGACCATAGACGCCTGGGCCGAGAGCTCGACCTCTTCAGTTCTGAAGCCGATGATATGGGTAGCGGGCTCATTCTATGGCACCCCCGTGGCGGGCTGATGAGACACCTCATTGAGACCTTCTACCGAGAGGTCCACCTGGACAACGGCTACGACCTCATTTCCACTCCCCACATCGGCCGAGCAACGCTCTGGGAGACCAGTGGCCATCTAGGTTTCTACAAAGAGGGCATGTACAGCCCCATGGATATCGATGGGCAAGAGTACTATCTCAAGCCCATGAACTGTCCCTTCCACATCCTCATCTACAACAGTGCGATCCACTCCTATCGCGAATTGCCGATCCGCTACGCTGAGTGGGGTACCGTTTATCGCTACGAGCGCAGCGGAACCTTGCACGGACTGCTCCGGGCTCGAGGCTTTACCCAAGACGACGCCCACCACTTTGTCACAGCCGACCAACTGGCCAAAGAGATCGACTTTATCCTCTCCTTCTCTATCTACATTCTGAAGTGTTTTGGTTTCGACCAAATCAAAGCCTATCTCTCGACCAAGCCACCCGAGAAATCGGTGGGTGAAGCCAAGGACTGGGATGCTGCAGAATTGGCCCTCGAGGACGCGCTCAAACGTGCCGACCTCGACTACGGAGTGGACGAAGGAGGCGGTGCCTTCTACGGTCCTAAGATCGACCTCAAGATTCGAGACGCGATTGGAAGAGAGTGGCAACTCTCTACCATTCAGGTCGACTTCAACCTCCCTGAGCGATTCGACATGACCTACACCGGGTCAGACGGAGAGAAGCATCGGCCCTTTATGATTCACCGGGCCTTGCTGGGCTCCCTCGAACGCTTCTTCGGAATCCTCATCGAGCATCACGCTGGAGCCTTTCCGCTCTGGCTAGCACCGGTCCAAGTCTCCTTCATTCCTATTGCAGACCGACACGTTGAGGCTTGTCAGCAGATGTGTGCCGTTCTCAAAAAAGCGGGTTACCGGGCCAACGTCGATGACGGAAGCGACCGCATGGGGAACAAGATTCGCAAGGCACAAAAGCTCAAGGTGCCCATGATGCTGGTGGTTGGAGACGACGAAGTCGAACACGGCGGAGCGGCCGTTCGCTTGCGCAGCGGTGAGAACTTGGGACTGATGACCACGGCCCAAATCGTGGAGTACCTCGACAAAACAGCCGACGACGAACGCCCAGCGTTGCCGGATCTGCCCAAGGTCTAACAGATCTCTAACGCTTTGGATCTTTTCTCAGGAGCCGGTGCCTACTATTATTTCTGGGCAACCGAACAACCAGGAGATTTTTATGCCTATTTATGAATATCGCTGCCAAACATGTGATGCTGTCTCGGAAGCCTTTGTCCGTGGGGGGAAAGAACCCACGGCTTGCCCCGAGTGCGGGGCAGAAACACTGACCCGCCTCATATCGCGAGCAGGAGTTATCTTCAAAGGCTCCGGCTTCTATGTGACAGATTCGCGCGGCTCAAGTTCAGCCGCTGCCACGTCTTCAGACTCCAAGTCGGAGAGTTCCGCCACAGCGAGCAGCGGTTCGACAACATCAAAAAATGGTGAGAGTTCAAGCGCATCGACTAGCTCGAGTTCATCGGACTCAAGCCAAAAGTCATCGACAACTTCCACTTCCGACTAGGCGCCCGACCAGACTCCTTGCAGCAGGCGACGAACTCAGTTCGTCTCTGAGGCAGGAGTATTGGAATGGCACCATAATCACCATCCTTCAGCGACTAGGAGCGGTTTCTTAGACAAAAGACCGCCAGAAGAGGTTCATAACGTGCAGTTTAAAGAAGAATATTTGGAAAAATATTTCGACAATTTCGATTTTTTCGACCCCGAGTGCCGAGATCGTAGAGTTCGAGAAGTTTGGCTTCGAACCAAGCGTTGCTTGGATGACCCGAGCTATCCGGACTTCGTTATGCATCCCACCAACTGGGCGACCGGATCCGAGCAACGTCGGACCGAAAATAACAAGCTGTAAGCCACAGAGCTCTGCTTCAATAACACCACGCCGGGTGGCTTGATGGCACTCCGGCTTGGTTTCTCGTTCAAAAGGAGAGGTTAGCCTCTCCTTTTGTGCGCCTTCTTCTTGGACGTGGACAATCTCAGCCAGTACATAGCACAACAGAGGGAAGCTGGCACAGTAGAGTCGGCCGGCTCCTTCACGCTGGCCATCGACAAGGCCCGCGATAAACTCAGTACCTACAGCTTAGCCAACCCCGAGGACTACATTCTTAAGATTGTCCAGTGCGCCGTATCGCTCAAGGTCAAGACTCTGCACATCAACTTCACGCGCACCAACGTTCTGGTCTATTTTGAACTCGCCCATGATGACTTGAGTCTGTCCATCGAGAACATCACAAACGCCCTCCTGAATCCCCTGGAAGAGCGCAACCGTGCCCGCTCTTGCCTGGCCCTAGCGCTGTGCTCCATCGCCGGTCAGGAACCCACGGAACTCATGTGGGGAGATTGGGACGCCGGAGACAGCAATATCATACTGAGCCTCGGACACGGCAGGTCAGAGCTGTTTCGCTCCGTTCCGTTTCCCCGTACGGAGCCTCTCGACGACGATAAGCGGCTGCATCTTCTCTTCCTCAAAAAGTCTACCACAAGCAAGCTGCCCCTCAGCCTTACCAGCCGAGAACTCTCTGCGCTCCAGAGCCGTTGCAGTTTCGCCCCTGTGAGGATACAGGTCGATGGACAACCCCTTGGACCGAGCCTACCGCTCTTCGTGTCACCGAGTGACCCGGTCAGTCATTTGACCAGCCTATACCTTGGGGCGCTCTGCATCGGCTGCAACGAAGCCAAAACCCTAAGTTGGATACCGGCACCAGAAAGCAAGACCGCTCAGGCCTTCAAAAAAGAGATTCCGAGCTCCCTCAAGTCAGTGGCAGCAGGACTGCCTCCCGTCTTTTTCTTCGACCGACCGGAGCACTGGACGCTCCCCTTAGAGTCCGAAGCCCACTTCTCCGAAGTCCTGGGCATACCGGCCTACCTCTACGGACCGTCGACCCTGCACTACGTGAAAGATGGCGTCATGCTGGCACCGATCACTCTCCACGATGCAGGAGGAGGGGCCTTTGCCATTTTGGACGGAGACCGACTCAAGACCGACGTCAGTGGTCTGCAAGCCATCCGCGATGAATCCGTGGAGGCCGAC
>CAZVVF010000135.1:0-8385 GCA_964630575.1 uncultured Burkholderiales bacterium
TCCAACCGCTCCTCGGCGGTGTCGAGGTCGCCCAATCCCGCGGCCGTCCGACCCAGAGCCCGATAGACCCGTCCTAGGTTCGGGTCACCGAAGCCGAACCGATTTTCCTGTTGATTGAGAACCTTGGTCAGGCGCTCGCTGGCCTCTTCGTATCGCTGCCGTTCGAGCAACAGTTCACCCAGGTGGAGCTTGACATCCTCGGTCTCCTCATCCCACAGCTCAGCCTCTGAAGCAAAATAGGCTTCCGCTTTCGTGAAGAGTTCGAGGGCCCGATCGGAGCGGTCCGTCAGCAGACAGGCGCGACCGGAAGCCACCAGGAGAGAGCGACTGGCCGGTTGAGAGTGTTTCTCACACAGTTTGAGCGCCCGGTCCAGAGAGGCGAACGCCTCTGCTGGGCGGCCCAATTCCAGAGAGAGCTTCCCGCGCAAATGGCAAACCTTGATCCAGCGCTCATCGCTGTCATCCAGCAGCGTTCGACACAGTTCCAGGGTGCGCTGGAGAACAGCCTCGGTCGGTGAAAATCGTTGTTTCTTGAAGTAGACCGTGGCCAGCTGTAGCAAAATCTCAGCCACTTCCCAAGTGTCTGGACCAAGGTTCGACTCGACAATATTCAGAGCCCGGGTAAGGCAACTCTCTGCTGTCGAAAGATCGTCGATCGAAAAGGCCAACTCAGCGCGCAAACTCAGAACGTCGCCGACGGAGGTGGACTCAGGCCCAAGGTGGGATTCGCGAATTCGAAGGGCCTCTTCGAGATCGGACTCCACCGTCTCTGGGCTGGCGAAAAGTCCCGAAAGATGGAGCCGGGCGAACCCCACCAGGATGCGACTCCACTGAATCTCAAGCTCCGCTGCCGGTTCTTCGCCGAGGCTACAAAAGACAACCTCTCGGACCTCGGCTAAGTGTCCAGCACTCTCGCTAGCCAGGGTCACCGAGGAACACTCGACGGTCATCTCCAGCCACAACCCGTAGAGAGCGATCAGGAGGGCATCATCTCCCTGATCGAGGCGCAGCGGGAGCGTATCGAGGAAGAACTGGAGGGCCTCGGCGAAGGAACCATCCGCCACCAAGGCCGAGCCGAAGTCTTCCATCCACTCCGTGGGTAAGAGCTCTCCCGTATCCTCCCACATCTCTTGCAGTCGGACCCAAGTTTCGCGGGCTTCAGCGGTACGCTCTTGCTGGGAATAGAGAGCCGCCAGCTCGCGCAAAACATCGCTTCTCAGAGGTAGGGCGAGACGCTCGCCCAACGCTTCGAGAAGGCCACCAGCCCGTCCCAAGGCCTTCTCGGCAGAGTCCAATCGGCCCATAGTGCGGCCCAGTCGCCCCAGCCCTAAGTAGAGTTCCACCAGAGACTCGTGCTCGCGTCCGAGGTGAGCCTCGAGCCCCTCGATGGCATCGCTAAAGGCCACCACAGCAGCTTCTCTCTTGCCCAGGCGCTCCGCCAGTCGACCCAGCCGAGCCAAGGCTCGCGCTCGGATGAGACTCTCGCCATCACCCGATTGTTGGTACAGCTTCTGGGCTTCCACAAGATGCTCGAAGGCTGAGTCCAGTCTGTCCACGGCTTCCTCGAGTTGCCCGAGGTGAACCAATCCGTCGGCCAGCGGCGCGGGATGAAGCGCGGACTCGTCTCTCAGCTTTTCGACCTGGTCGGCCATTCTGGAAACACTCGCCTGGGGGTCCAATCTCCGGGTCTCAAAAGCGAGTCGACTGAGTTCCCAAAATCGACGCTCGCGCACCTCGTGCTGGGCGTCGAAACTCCGCCAATCACCGTTTTCGACGAGGCGATCGAGTTCGGCATAGGTCGAGGCGCCCTCTTCCTCACCCACGAGCTCAGGCTTGTGGTAGTAGAGGTTGAGCTTCAAGGCAAAGACCTCAGCTTTTTGACTGACAGAGCGGTTCTGCTCACCCTCGACCAGTATGCTCAACTCATCGAGCTGCTGACCCAGGAGCTGAAAATCGTGAATCTGCGAGTAAGCCCTGGCCTCAAGGATTCGAGCATCCCGCATCCACTCGGAATTCGTCAAGGGGGTCGATTCATCACCGTGAATGCTCTTTATCAAAGCCAGCGCCGAGTTCGGTTGCCCCCGGAACAGGAGCAATCGAGCCAGCAGCAGTTGGTCGGCGGTGAACTCCGGGGACTCCTCGCGGCACTCTAGAGTCTTGGCTTGTTGCCGCAAAAGCGAAATCGCCTCGTCGGGAGCGCGAGAAACCACCAACCGCGCTTTCTGACCCAGACAGAAAGCCAGACTGAGTTCGGCCACAGCCCCGCGCGCTATGGCCAAGTCCGTCGCTTCGTCGAGATAGCTCGACAGCTTCTCCCTGTGCCCCTCTTCGTCTCCGAGCAGCAAGCGGATACCGCGCATGAGATCGTCGAGCTTGCCCTCTACACCGAGTTCCTCGAAGCGATCGTAGAGCCCCAAAAGTTGATTGAGATACTTGCGCGACTCCTCGAACTCCCCACGCCTACGATGGGCTTCCACCAGGGAGCGAAGCAGTTCACGGGTCTGCACATCTTGAGGCTTGAGATGATCGCGAGCGAGATCGAGACCTCGGTCGAGGGATTCGATGGCCTCGTCGAGCTGCCCCTTGCCGAGTTGCAGTTCCCCCAACCGCTGGAGGGAGGTCAGCAACAGAGGGGAGCGAGGTCCCTTGAGAAGCTCGTAGAGTTCTAGACTCTTTCTCGTGGCCGCCTCAGCTTCGACCCAAGCCGACTCAGCGACCCCAGCCTTGGCCGACTCCTCGTACAACTCCGCTACCGTGAGGTCGCGTTCCCCATTGGCCTCGATGCCCCAAAAGATGGCTTTTTCCAAGGCCTGCAGCGGTGTGTAGCCCAGAGGCATCGGTTCGGGTGGGTAATAACGCACGTTGTTCTCGGCCAGCAGTACGAAGAAGCGAGAGACGATAAGCTGCTCGGCGGCCCCTTCGGGCTTGCGCTCGAGAAACTCTCGCGAGTGCTCTTGAAACTTGGCCTCGTCCCGAAGGGCTCGATCGACGAGGATGGAGGCGAACAACTCGCTCAAGGAGAGGGAGTCGATCCCCCCACGCCGAGTGAATTTCAGGTCGCGCTCCTTCAGGGCCTCGTCGTTTCGGCCCAATTCCACCAAACAGGTGATCTCGAGAAGAAAGGCCGAGTCGGACAACTTCCGACCCTCAGAGGAATCCTCGAAGACCGGTGCGTCGGCCGAGTGAAGATAATCAATGGCCTTCACATACTCGCCTAAACCGGCGTACACACTGGTGAGCCCGAGTCGTCCTCGGATGTGCTCGGGACTGGCCGGGGGCGAGGAGCGCACGAGTGAACGCCAGGCCTGTTCGGCGCGTTCCCAGCGACGCTGCCGAATGTAGATATCGGCCAGTCGCTCGACCAGCTGAATCCGCATTCTCCGCTCTTCAGCGGCTGTGTCCACTTGACCATTGTGCTTGCGCAGGTACTCGAGGGATCGCTCCCAGCTGGCCACAGCATCGGGCAAGAGGCGTCTCTTCTCTTGAATATTGCCCAGTTCGAACAGGATCTTGACCGATTGAGGGTCCGAGGTGTCCAGGTCTTTGGTTCGCGCGTGAATCGCGCGATCGTAAAACAGCTCTGAGACCTCGCGCCGACCTGCGCTGCGCGCCATAGTCGCGATGCGAGTTAGCAACCCGCCATCCTGATCCAAGTCCTCGGAATCCAACTCACAGATCTTATCGAGATAGGGTCCGATGTGCGCTTCTTCCCGGCGCTCGCTCAGTTCGCAGAGAACCACAAAAGCTTCGAGTCGAGAGAGCGGCTCGGCAAACTCGTCGAGCGAGATCCGTTCGGCCTGCTCCTTGAGGGCGGTGGTGTCCTCAACCCCACGATAGGCCCGAAGCATGAGCAGTTCATAGCGCCCGGCGAGACCACCCTGGACATTGACTTTCTCAAGGGTGATGAGCTTGGCTAAGGCCTCAGCCGGAGAGCCCGACCTCAAGAGAGCCTCCACGAAGTCGAGATAGTAGGACGGCCTGCCTTCGCCAGGGATGGCCGAAGCGCGCTCAATGAGGGGGAGGGCCTCGTCCATGCGGCGCTGCTTCTCGACCACGCGAGAAAGAATGGCCAAGCTCTCGGCTATTCTCGGGTCGTCTTCGCCAAAGAGCTCTGTCTGAACCTCCAGTCGACGGCGGCCAAAGACCTCTGCCTCGGAGTACTCCTTGGAGAGGGTAAAAGATTCGATCAATAAGGCCAAAACACGGTCTACAGCCTCAGACTGGGAACCGTGGAGTTCCTCTGCGACCTCTAAAGCTCGGTGGAGTTGCTCCCGAGCTTGCTGCTCTGTAGCGCTCAAGCGAAGTGAGGCCGAGAGTTCGATGAGGCTCTCTAAGAGTTCGCTGCGATAGTCGGCGCCTGCCGCCTTCCAGACGGCGACTCTGCGCTCTCGCAAGGCCGACTCGGCCTGAAGGTCGCGCTCCCCAAAGCCGAGCTGCACCAAGAGTGCCTCAATGACCTCGGATTGGGATGCAGGCTCCACCATCCCAGGCGATGCGATCAGATCCTCGGCCCTTTTCAGGTGAGGCTCCGCCTCGCTAGCGCGGTCGCACTTTTGGTAGACCTCGATCAAGGCCAAAAGAGTCTGGAGCAGCCTCGGGTCGCCGTCCTCAAAGGAGTTGGCCTCTCCTAGCGCACTCTTGAGAAGTTTCTCCGCCTTGACGTACTTGCCGTTCTTGAGCTGAGCCTTGCCGGCATCGAAGAATGTGTCCCACAACAGCATAGCCGAGTCTTCCTCCTAAACTGTTGCAAGCCTTCCGAGCAGGCGTATTCCTACCAGGATGGTCAACCTCAAGTCCTCAGTCCTTTGAGTCTAATAATGGTCTGTTCGAGGCGGCTGAGCTTTCTCTGAGTCAGAGCCAGCTCTGACTCGAGCTCCACCACTCGGCTGCTGTCATCGGAGCTGTCGGGCGAGGCAGAGACCTGGCTGCCGAGGCGTTGAATTTCAGCCTGAAGCTCCTCGATCTGTTTGTCTCTCGCGTGGAGTGCTGATTCCACTCGCTCCCGCACTCCGTCCTTGTCTTCGGCCTCATCGAGAAGCTTCCTCAGGCGCACGATCTCGCGCTGGAGGCTGTCGTTCTCGTCGCGCAGAGCCGTCGAAGCCGAAACCGCACCAGCGCTCTTTTCGCGCTCCAGCTGGGCGTAGTTCTCCTCGGCCTCCACCAAAGCGTCAGCGATAACTTGGAATTCGTTGTCTTTCTCTTCCAGGGCCAAACGCAAAAGTTCAAGCTGGTCGGAGAGGTCGGCCACCTTGGTCTGGTTGTTTCTGAAGGCATCCTCAGCGTTGCGCTGATTGGTTCGAGCCTCGTCGAGTTGGGCCGAGAGTTGCTGGATCTTCAGAGCGTACTCGCGCTCTTGATCTTGGGCTGCTAGGTCGTCGACGTCTTCGCTGGCCTGGTCTCCGCGACTCGCGCGCAAGAGTTCCAGCTCTTGGCGCAAACTCTCGATAGTCTGGCTCTGCTCCGAGGCCACCCTCTCGGCTCGGGCAGCTCGGCTCATCGCGATGGTCTCAGCGGCCGAGAGTTCGCCTGTCTCGGTGACGAGCTCCTCCATCTGCTCGTTCAGTTCGTTGACCTGGGCCTTGAGGTCAGCGATCTCCGCTTGGGCCTCGGCCGAAGCCCCCTCGGTCTCAACCGGTGCAGCAGCGGAAGCGAGGGCCTCCTCTGCGGCTCGGCACTTCTCTTCTAGATGCCGCGTCTCGGCCTCGAGTTCAGAGAGGCGAGCCTGGCTAGTGGCAAGCTCCGACTCAATCTTCTGCTTGTCAGCGCTGAGGCGATTCTGAAGAAGACCTAGCTCCACGTCCTTGTCGCGCTGAAGCTTCCTGAGTTCCTCTCGAAGTCGCTCCTTCTCCAGCTCGTTGGCGCTCTCGCTGACGCTCTCGTTGGCGCGCTGATCGGCGACCTCGTTCTTGTAGGCCTGAAGTTCGTTCCCCACGGCCTCGAGTTGGGCTTCGAGCTTGGTCACCCGCCCGATGCGACGAGAGAGTTCCTCTTCCAGATTGGCCGAGCGAATCTCCGAGGTTTCAGCACGGTCTAGAGCTTGAGCGAGGTTCTGTTGAATGGTGGAATTCTCTTCGATCTTGGCCTGAAGAGCGGTCCTGAGTTCCCTCTCCTTTTCTCGAGCCTCGTTCAGGGTGTCGCTCAGACGAGATTCGATATCGGTGGTCTGAGAGAGCTCTTCCCGCAACTCCAAGATCTCGGACTCACGCTCGGTGAGCAGCTCACCGTACTCATTGGACTCGGCCCGCGCTTCGGCTAACTCTGCGGTCATCGCAGCCAGAGCCTGACGGGTCTCGGCCAGCTCATTGGTCAGAGACTCTTCAACCGTTTTGTCCTCCACGGTGAGAGAGAGTTGCTCGAGCTCCTGCTCCAAAAAGGCGGCTTGCTCGGCCGACGACTCCAGGTCCATCTCCAGCTGACTGATGGTTTGCTGAGACTCCTCCAACTTGCCAGCGACGGTAGCCAACTCGGTCTCGAGCTCCCCTACCCGAGCGTCCTTCTGCTCCATCTGGCTGGCCAGGCTCTGCTGCCTTAGGTCTATCGTTTCCGTGGACTGGTGAAGAACGGCCAACTGAGATTCATAGTCGACGATCTCGGCTTCCAGGCGCTCATTTTCCCGCTTGAGTTCGAGCACTTCGAGCCGGCCTAGGTTTCGCTCTTCCTCCACTGCGGCCATCTCGTTGGCGTACTCTTCGAGAGCCTCCACCTGAGCTTTCAGTTCCGAGACCGTCGCGCGCTCGGTCTCCAGCTCGTGACGCAGACTCTCGTTCGCCTGTTGAGCTTGCGTAAGCTCTTGCACCAGCTGATCCGAGGATTGCCCGAAGCTCGATTCCAAGGCTTGCAGGCGAACGATCTCTTGCTTGAGGGTTCGAGTCTCCGCCTGGAGGGCGGCCAGCGCCTCCCTATCGTGGTCTCTGGAGGCCTTGAGGCGTTCCCCTTCGGCCGAGAGACGGTCCAACTCGGACTGCTTCTCGACGTTCTCCGACTGCAGGATGCGCAGCTTCTCGAGGTTCTCTTGACGAGCCGCTCCCAAGGCGTCGATGCGGGTCTTGGCCGCCTTGATGTTGGCCGCTGCGGTGCCCAGCTTCTCCTGCAGGCGAGCGATCACAGCGTGCGACTCGGCCAACTGTTCTTCGAGGTGCTGAGCCCTCAGTTCGTGACCTCGCGCCACTTCTTGAATCTTGCTGCTCTGCTCTCCGTCGCTCTGCCAACGCTCCTTGAACTGCTCGAGCTGGGATGACAAGAGCTTGTTGGAGGAGGTCAGCGATCCCAGTTGACGCTCTAGGTCGCGAACCCGACCTGCCGCCGCCGTCTCCGCGTGGCTTGCCGCCGCTCGGTTCTCTAGCTCCTGCAGCCGAAGCTGGCGCTCCTCCAGAGTGTCTTGGAGGTCGGCGACCTGACGCTCTCTCCCAGCCAAGGCGTCTTCGAGTTTAGAGATAGACAGTTCACGATCCGCCAGCGTCTTGGCCATCTCCTGGAGTTCAGACTTCGTCCGCAACAACTCCTCGGCCAAAGCGTCGGCGCGCTCGTTCGTTTGAGCCGTGCGCTCAGCATTGGCCCGAGCCGACTCTTCCAGCTCGTTGATACGCTTTTTGGCGATCTGCAATTTTGAAACGGCCTCGCCAACGGTTCGTTCCAGTTTCGCGACGCGCTGTAAGCGGCTGGCCAACTCTTCCTGAAGGTGACTCAAACGAACGTCGTCGTTGGCGGCCCGACCGGTCTTCTCGGCTAACTGAGTCCCCATCTCGTGGAGGGCCCGCTCCATAGCCGCGAGGTTCTCTTCGGACTCGGCCTTCTCCGCGAGCAGACTCTGGAGCCTGGCCCTGAGTGACTCGAGTTCTTCCTGAGACTGCTCCAAGGCGTCGATCTGAAGAGTCAGCCTCTCGTTCTCTTCGTCCCGCTCGTGAAGCAGGGCCTCAAGCTCCGCAACCGTGGCGCTCTGAAGCTCAAACTCCTCCCGAATCTCCTGGGCTTCTTGAGTTCGACGCTGGATGTCCGTCTGCAGCTTTGCGATCTCTCCACGCGAAGCTCGCAGCTGAACTTCCAGTTCTCCCTCTATCTCGAGGTTCTGATGCTCGAGCTGAGCCTTGAGGTCGGCCTCTTGGGCTAAGACCTCGTCTAATCTCCGAGTTCGCTCACGCAGGGTCGCCTCGAGGTCCTCGATGACCAAACGGTATTTCTCGCTCTCGGCTCGCGCTTCAGAGAGCTTCTCCTGGCTCGTGCCCAAACGAGCCATCTCGTGCCGAAGTCTGCTGAGAAGCTGACCGCGCGAGGCCAGTTCGGCCTCCAGGTCACGGCACCGCTCCAGAGCCTGACCACGACTCGCGTCGAGTTCTGAGATACGGATCTTGGCAGTCTGCAACTTGGCCGCAGCCGCTCCCAGGGCAG
>CAZVVF010000136.1:0-8325 GCA_964630575.1 uncultured Burkholderiales bacterium
AATGTTTGCGACACCGACTCACCGAAATCGGCCATCCCTCCGGGGATCGCCCAACGCCCATTGTCCCGGCGCTGAATGGCAATCATTTGTAGCTTCCAGAGACCGCTATCGGGATCCTTATGGCGGCGAAAAACGATGGGGTCACAGGCGAAATTTGAGCCGTGCTTTCCCAGCAGGCCCTGACCTTCAATCCCCGTTGGCCCTCTCGGATTGCGAGGTCGGTCCCCGATGATCTGTTGAGGCTCATAGCTGGGAAAGAGCTCGGCTATCTCGGACGCCTCTAACCCCATGGCTTGCGCTCTCTTTTGCACGGCTTCTTCAAAGCACACCGGTTCAGCCCAATCGGGACCCTCCAAGATTCGGGGATGAACGAAGTTCACCGGCGAATAGTCGGCTCCAAAATCCTCAGGAACGCGACCCCGGTCGGGGTAGTCGGCTGGACGCTCGGTTCGAGACACGCGATGGGGAGTGCCGGGGTTCAGAGATGGATAGCTCGCGTTCGAAGGAATCAGTCTTTGCTCTTGTGCAATCGGTGTGGCCAGTGTCATATCAGTGTAGGGCTCCCTCAGATTGGCCGAATTCGGATGCTCCAGGCGAGGTCCCTTTGACCACTCTCCCATTCGACGCCTTTGGCTCTGTGGAGATCCCACTCCGGAGATAGAGCAACCCCGGTCTTTCGCTACTCTTTAACAGCGAGATAACGTTTGCGGCTTAGAGTGGCCCTAAAAGGATCAGAAAAGGAAATTCAAGCCGTGCGCGTACCCCAAAAAACCCCGTCCCTAAAACGTTTTAACAGCATCAAATCGAAACTACAGTCCGCCGCTCAAAAGACCTCAAACGAGGGTCTCTTCAAACGAGAGAAAGACCGCTTCGAACTAACCCAATCGGTGAAATTTCCCCTCGACGGCCAGACCATCGTCGTTCAAAAGGGCTCCGCTTTCGACAACGACATCAAGACCCGAGACAAGATTTCAGTAGAGACTCAAGTCGAAGGTGGAGTTCAGACGGACACCTTCGAACACTTCTCCGAGCGCAAGGGTCTGATCTTCAAGAGGGATCGAGAGATGCTTCAGGTGACCTACTCCGACCGCCAAGGAATGAACTTCAGCAACAACACCCTTACCTTCGAGGTTTAGAGCAAGACTCTCGCGCAGAGGTGATCTGGATCAGTTGGTTGTCTGGCCATCCAAGCTAGGGTGATACGATGTACGAAAACTGGAAGGCGAAGGCCCTCACTCCAGCTGAAGTTGTATCCTTGGTCAAAGACCAGGACAACCTCTATCTGCACGGAGCAGCCGCAGCGCCCTTGGAACTCGAAGCAGCCCTCTGCGAACGCACTGACCTGAACGGAGTCCATCTCTACCACATCCACATTGAGGGGAACGCTCCCTTTGTGAATCCACAAATGAGAGAGCACTTTCAGTCGGTTTCGTTCTTCACCGGACCCAACGTTCGATCGGCTGTCAACGAAGGGCGAGCGGACTACTTGCCGGTGTTTCTCTCCGATATCCCTTTGCTGTTCCGCTCTGGTCGCGTCCCCTTGGATGTTGCTGTCATCTCCCTATCGCTGCCGGACCGTCACGGCTTCTGCAGCCTCGGCCCGTCCGTTGAGGCTTCTTTGGAAGCGGTCAAGCGCGCCCGCGTGGTTATCGCTGAGATCAACTCCCGTATGCCGCGCACTCACGGAGACAGTTTTGTGCATCTCGATCAAGTCGACGCATACTGCATTGTAGATCGCCCGTTGCCGACCCATGAACCCCCTTCCATCGACGCTGTGACCCGCGCTATCGGAGAGCAGATCGCCGACATGATTGAAGACGGATCGACGTTGCAGCTCGGGATCGGAGCCATCCCCACGGCAGTCGTCTCCCTGCTGCACGAGAAAAACGACCTCGGTATCCACTCAGAAATGTTCTCAGACGGAGTTGTGGAACTCATGAAGTCGGGCGTGATCAACAATTCCCAAAAGACCACCCACGCGGGTCACAGCGTCACCAGTTTTGTCAGCGGCAGCCAGACCCTCTTCGATTTTGTGGACGACAACCCCGCCGTGGAATTCTACGGGAGCGACTACACCAACAATGTCGGGCTGATCGCCAGCCACAACAACATGGTCGCCATCAACAGCGCTCTCGAGATCGACCTTTCAGGGCAAGTCTGTGCCGACTCCATCGGTCACACCATCTACAGTGGTATCGGAGGTCAGATGGACTTCATCCGAGGGGCGGCCCTCTCCAAAGGCGGAAAAGCCATCATCGCTCTTCCCTCCACGGCCCGTGATGGTACCCTCTCCCGAATCGTTTCAACGCTCAAGCCTGGCGCCGGCGTGGTAACGACCCGTGGCCACGTCCACTGGATCGTTACCGAGCACGGGGCGGTCGACCTCCACGGTCACTCCTTGCGAGAACGGGCCGAACAGTTGATCAGTATCGCTCATCCCGACTTCCGCAGCCAACTCCGCAAGGAGTTCGCCGCCCAGCGTCACTTTGTACTGTCTCAACCCCGTTAACCAGAAAGGAACCGCTCCGTAGACAGCTTGAAGAAGAAACCACCTGCGGACTCGAACCACAAAACCCCATGAAAAACAACGCTTCAAAAGCATCCTCTCCAGCAGGTCCGCTCAGCCCAGACGAGTTGCGCAAGATCCACGCCTACTGGCGTGCAGCAAATTACCTTTCTGTCGGTCAGATCTACCTTCTGGCTAACCCACTTTTGGCAGAACCCTTGACGCTCGACCATGTCAAGCCACGCCTCCTGGGACATTGGGGCACCACACCGGGACTGAACTTTATCTACGCTCACCTCAACCGTGTGATCAAAGCGCGCCAACTCAGCATGATCTATGTCGCAGGTCCCGGTCACGGTGGACCCGGCCTGGTGGCCAACACCTATCTCGAAGGAACCTACAGCGAGATCTACCCGGGGATCTCTCAAGACACCCACGGGATGCAGCGGCTGTTCAAGCAGTTTTCTTTTCCAGGCGGAATTCCAAGTCACGTCGCCCCCGAAACCCCTGGCTCCATTCACGAGGGTGGAGAGTTGGGATACGCCCTCTCCCACGCCTATGGCGCGGCCTTCGACAATCCCGACCTCGTTGTAGCCTGTGTGATCGGAGATGGGGAAGCCGAAACAGGACCGCTGGCCGCATCTTGGCAATCCAACAAGTTCCTCAATCCCAAGAGCGACGGTGCGGTTCTTCCCATCCTCCATCTCAATGGGTACAAAATAGCCAACCCCACTGTACTGGCTCGAATTCCCCATCACGAACTCGAGAGTCTGCTGGTGGGATACGGGCACCGGCCCTACTTCGTGGAGGGTTCCGACCCCCACGAGATGCACCAAAAAATGGCTGCAACCCTGGATGAGGTTTTTGCAGAGATCGCTTCCATCCAGGCCCGAGCCCGGCAGGAGCGAGAGACCGAGAGGCCACGTTGGCCTATGATCGTTCTTCGAAGCCCGAAGGGCTGGACTGGTCCGGCAGAGGTCGATGGGGAGAAGTCCGAAGGCTCTTGGCGCTCGCACCAGGTTCCTTTCTCTAAAATGGCCGGCCATCCTGAGCACCTCCAACTCTTGGAAGGCTGGCTCAAGAGCTATTCCCCCGAGGAGCTTTTTGACGAGAACGGTCGACTTCTAGCAGAGCTTGCCGAACTCGCTCCCAGCGGCGAGCTCCGTATGGGCGCCAACCCTCACGCCAATGGCGGTGCCCTTCTGCGAGAATTGGTCATGCCCGATTTTCGTGACTTCGCCGTCCCAGTCGATCAGCCCGGCGTCTCGGTGTCTGAGGCGACAAGGCGAATGGGGGACTTCTTGGCCAATGTCATGGCGCTCAATCAAGAGAGCCGAAACTTCCGCGTCGTGGGACCCGACGAAACCGCCTCCAACCGCCTCAGCGGCCTGTTCGAGGTCACTGGTCGCACCTGGCTTGCCGAGAGACTACCCGAGGATGATCGTGGTGGACACTTGGCCCCAGACGGCCATGTCATGGAGATTCTGAGCGAGCACACCTGTCAGGGCTGGCTGGAAGGCTACCTGTTGACCGGCCGCCACGGCTTCTTCTCTTGCTATGAAGCTTTCATTCACCTGGTCGACTCCATGTTCAATCAGCACGCCAAGTGGCTAAAGACTACCAACCATATTCCTTGGAGACGGCCGATCGCGTCGCTCAACTACCTGCTGACATCCCACGTCTGGCGCCAGGATCACAACGGTTTCAGCCACCAGGACCCCGGCTTTATCGACCACGTCGTCAACAAGAAGTCGGAGGTCATTCGGGTCTATCTGCCACCCGACGCCAACACCTTGTTGGTGATCACCGACCATGTCCTGAGGAGTCGCCAGTGCGTCAATGTTATTGTGGCCGGCAAACAGCCGGCTCTCCAATACCTCAGCATGGACGCGGCCATCAAGCACTGCAGAGCCGGTCTAGGACTCTGGCCTTGGGCGAGCAACGACGAAGGCGTCGAACCAGACGTGGTCATGGCCTGCGCCGGCGACATACCCACCTTGGAAACGCTCGCTGCCGTTCAAATTTTGCGGCAGCACTTTCCTGATCTGCGCATTCGGGTGGTGAATGTGGTCGATCTCATGACCCTGCAATCGCCCACGGAGCACCCCCACGGAATCAGTGACCAGGACTTTGATTCGCTGTTCACAGTCGACAAGCCCATTGTCTTTGCTTACCACGGCTATCCTTGGCTGATACATCGCCTGACTTACAAGCGCACCAATCACGACAACTTACACGTTCGGGGCTACAAAGAGGAGGGGACCACCACCACGCCTTTCGATATGGTCGTTCTCAACGACCTCGATCGCTACCATCTCGCCGAGGACGTCATCAATCGCGTCCCCCGCCTTCAGCCCGTGGGAGCCCACCTCAAGCAGTGGCTCCACGACAAACTCGTGGAGCACAAAGAATACATCCGCGAACACGGCGATGATCTGCCCGAGATCAAATCGTGGACATGGTCGGCTGACTTGAATCATTCCTAAAGCAAAGAAAAGCGGTACAATAGTCTTATGTCGACTCTACTCGAAGACCAACCAACCCTGATTCGGGCTCTTTTGCGACCCGAGGCTTACCCCTTTGCTTGCCGCAATATCGAACTCGTGGAGACCCACATCTCTTGGGTCTTTCTCACCGGTGACTTCGCTTTCAAGTTGAAGAAGCCACTCGACCTCGGTTTTCTGGACTTCACCACTCTCGAGCAACGGCACCATTTTTGCCGAGAAGAATTGAGGCTCAACTCCCGCCTGGCCGGGGACCTCTACTTGGCTGTTGTTCCGATCTGCGGGACTCCCGAACACCCAGTGGTCGATGGTGATGGCGAGCCCTTCGAGTACGCCGTCAAGATGCATCAGTTTGACCAGAATCTGCTCCTGAGTCTGCAGCTGGATGAAGGGCGCCTTGAGCCCCACCACATCGATAGTCTGGCAGAACTCACGGCCGATTTGCACTCCAAAGTCGAAAGGGCCAGTGCCGACGATAGGCACGGCACACCCGAACTCGCCCACGCGCCCTGCCTGCAGAATTTTCAGCAACTGGGAGCCCTGATCAGGGACCCGGCCCGACTGGCCCGTTTGGACGCTCTGCGTCGATGGACCGAGACTGCCTTCGAGCGATTGAAGCCTCTGATGGGACAAAGAAAAAGGGAGGGCTTCGTGCGGGAGTGCCACGGGGATCTGCACCTTGGCAACGTCACCCAGAGAGGGAACGAAGTCCTCATTTTCGACGGTATTGAGTTCAACGAAAACTTTCGCTGGATCGATGTGATGAGTGAGGTCGCCTTTTTGTTCACCGACCTTGAGCACCGTGGTAGACCGGACCTGGCTTGGCGAGCGCTCAACCACTACCTTGAGATAACCGGCGACTATTCCTCGCTCCCGTTGCTAGGATACTACTGCCTACACCGCATTATGGTGAGAACAAAGATCGATGCCTTCCGCCTGGAGCAACCTGGCCTCGACGATCAAGAACGACAAACGCTCGAAAGGGAACTCGACCACTACTTCGACCAAGCCGAAAAGACGGTCCAGGACTCAACCCCTAGCCTGTTCCTGACCCGTGGACTCTCAGGTAGCGGCAAAACCTATCTCTCGCAGCGATTGCTAGAGGCTCTAGGAGCCATCCGAGTTCGCTCTGACGTGGAGCGAAAACGACACTTTGGATTGGCGCCCACAGCCCGCTCCAACTCTCCCATCGACCAGGGTATCTACAGCACAGAAGCTACCGTTGCGACCTTCGAGAGACTTCTAGAACTCGCAGGTACGGTGTTGGACTCAGGCTACACCACAATCGTCGACGCCAGCTTTTTGGATCGCAAAATGATCGAGCCCTTTCGACTCTTGGCTGAATCCAAAAACATTCCATTTCTGGTCCTAGACCTGCGTGCACCCAGCGACCTGTTGCGTGAGCGCCTACAGCAGCGGGCCGCCGACCCCAAGGAGGCTTCCGAGGCCGGACTGGATGTTCTCTCGGCCCAGCTAGAGCGCTACCAAAGCCTGGATGAGGACTACTCCGTCGCCATCGAGAGCGACAAAGAGTTGAGCGTTGAGGAACTGCTGCGCCTACTCAAGACCCAACCCCGCTGAGCGGCGCGGGGTCTGGTCTCTCAACAGAGTTTCTCTAGTCCCTCCACCACCTCGGACTCAAATCGCCCGATCAACTGCCGGGCGTACTCCACAGGCGTCATGTTCGGGTCAGCGAGCAAAGGCATGAGATCAACGGCAAACTCCAACAGCTCCGCTTCGTCGGGATGATAGGGGTCGAAGTAGGTCGCGTTCGTCCGTTTGCGCCCAGCGGTGGCCAGGTCGTAGCGCTTGCCACCGCTGATCTGGGAATCGTAGACGCCCATCAAGGAATTGGTCAGGTTCTGGTGCGCGCTCACGTCAAAAGTGACCTTGTCTCCATCAGGCAGCCAATCGAGTCCCCTCCAAACCTCACAGCCAAGGAATCGCTCTGGAGTGAAGCCGAGCTCCCTGAGCGCCTTCACCACGCAAAAAGAGACCAGAACGTGATGGCGATGCTTGTCCATAATGTTGTGGGTGTAGACCGCTTTGGGACGAACACGACCGATCAGATTCTTGAGGTCCTCCACCAGAGGAGTCACGCCTTCGGCCTCCATAACACGGCCTAGTTCAGGATACATAAGGTTGACCACCACCGAATACTCGCCTGAAATGGCCGCATGCTTCTGTTCCTTCAGACGCACTTGAGCCATCTCAGCTTGCTCCATATCGGCGTATCGGCCCAGCCTCGGACTAGCCCGGCCGTCGCTTGCAATGATCCCACCGAACCAGGAATCGCCCTTATCGAAACACTCCAAGATCGGGTGCCAGCACATGAATTCGAGGTCATCGGGATGAGCCCCGATCCCCAGGTGGGTCGTCCTCTCCAGCGCCGCCAAGGAATCGATGGAGTCCGGTACAGTAACAGTGGCCTGAGGATGTCCCAGGGCAAACGGTAGGTCTTTCATAGAGATAGGATTAGGCGCCGAGGGCGTACTCTCCTCATTCGCCAGGATTCGGCGTCAACTGGGCGGCTCGCACGTATTCGAAAACCTGTCTGAGTTCCTCACCCTTGAGACGTTGATGCCCTTGAGCCGGTGGCGTGGTGCGTAGGCGCTCTTCGGACCAACTCAGATCCAAGGGGATGATCTTCTGCGGTTGAGAGTGGCAGCCCAAGCACGATTCTTCATAGAGAGCTTGACCGGGCAACGCTGAATCCACCTTGCCGCCGTCCTCCTCGGTGCCACCCCTCTGGGCCTGAACTTGGCCGCGGGTGAGGGTCTGGGGTCGACTCAACAGCGGCATCGCAAGGGCCAAGACGAAGAGCGAAAGTCCCATCAAGCCCACGATCGCTCTCGGTTCGGCGGGCCGATCCCGGCGACGGCGAGTGACCATAGATTTTATCCATTGCCAATGAAGCGCAACGTGGGTGGACAGGACAGCCAAGAAGAGTACTCCCAGAACAAAGTGGAGATCTCCCCATTCGTGTCGGTCCCAACCCCAAAGCATGGTCAGGGGATGGTCGGGTCCCTCCGGTCCAACGACCCGCCCACTGCCGGGAGGGAGCTTCCACTCCAGAATCAATCCGGTACTGGTCAGAGCAACAAAAACAAACAGCGAGAGAGTGTCTACGAGGAGATTGAGAAAGGATTTTTTCACGATCAGCCTCCGGCTCGGATGACCTTGATTCCTTGCGATTCAAAGAGGGCCTGCACTTTGTCCCTGTGGTCACCTTGGATCTCGAGGGTGTCTCCCTTGATCGTTCCACCTGCGCCGCACGTCTTTCTTATCTCCTTGAGGAAAGCCTGAAGGGTCGTC
>CAZVVF010000137.1:0-8308 GCA_964630575.1 uncultured Burkholderiales bacterium
TGGGTGGGGTCGCTAACCGTGGCGCTTGGAAAAATCTGCACCGCAACGGAGTCGCTCAATAAGTTCAGTCGGGCGCCGTCTAAGACTATCTCAGGTGCCACGTTTCCAGCGGCTCCAAAGTCGACCTCTACCGTGACGGTGTCTGTCTTGCCCGCCGCTGTCGCTCTGACCTGTGTTGTTCCCTGGGCGATGGCCGTGACCTCACCAGTGGTCATATCCACTGAGGCCACTCCGGGATTTCCGGTTATGGAATAGAGCAGTCCGTTGTCGGCGTTGGTCAAAATCTGGTCCGGTCCGTTCTGGAAATCTCCCATAGTGGAGAGATTGCCGGTGGCGTTGTCCAGATCGATCTCCAGCGGGTTTGGCGTCGTGACGATGCTGAGAATGTTTCCAGGCTGACCCAAAATCGTGAGCCCGGTGGAATCGGAGATCGTCCCCACCGTAGCGGTGATCGTGGCAGCCCCCTCCAAAGTGTCAGGTACCAGGCTATTTCCCGTGGCCAGACCCGTATCGGGGTCGATCACCGCGTTGCCCGTGGCGCTCCACACCAGGTCCAAACTGTCCAGGGGAAAGGCGTTGTCGTTCTGGTCGAAACCCAAAACCGAATAGGGAATCGTGAGGTCCAGCCCGACGCTGGCGTTCTCCGGCGACACCTGGAGACGAGCTAATTCCAGACCGGAACCGATTGTGACCTCCAAAGAATCCGTCACAGAGCCGACGGTGGCCGTGACGGTCGACGCACCGTTGGCGTTTCCGGTAATCAGGCCGTTGGCGTCGATGGTCGCTTGATGATCGGCGCTCCACATCACATCGGTTCCGGATGGAACCACCGTTTCTCCGTTGGAAAAGAGTACCACGGCTTGAAGTTGCGCCGATTCTCCGACCTCTAAGGCAGAGATCGCAGGCGTTATGGTGAGAGTTTGAGGTGAGATCGGATTGACAATCAGGCCGCTGAAGTTCACCTCCTCATCAACAGTGGACAATTCCACCACCACATTCAAAAGAGGAAATCCTTCTTCACTGAGAGCTGTGATGACCACGGTGCGACTACTGGCATTCACAGGATCGATGGTGATCGTGGAGGCGAAATCCCTCACTTCTTGCTGAACTAGGGCACCGCTCTCACTCAAGAAATCAAAGCGAATGCGCACCGTACCAGAAGGCACTTCCAGAGGAGCCTGGGCCTTGACGAAGTTGAAGGTCACAGCGCGTGACGCAGGGGGTAGCGTTCCTCCCGTAAAAACGAAGCTGTCTTCGGCGTCTGAGCCCCCGCTTCCGCAACCGGATATGAAAATTGTCAAAAGACAAAACCAAGAAAGTAGCAGGCTAAGGTGTTGCTTTACGGTACAGACCAATGGATATCTTCTCCTTGAACGGGGGAATACAGTTTTGAATCGTTTAATATGGCGCCTCTACAGTCCTCTCGCTTCGTGTCCCAAATCACGGATTAGAAACAAACTCGGTGAACCTTAACACATCTGCAAAAAAGATCCGTGAACGTGTCATCGAGCACTTCATCTCAAGCCTAACAAAGATGGAGCGCCTAACAGAGAAGCTCGTTCCTGAGTGTCTGCGCAATCAGCTCAGCGCCACCGAAGACGCCCCCTGTGCCAGTCAATACTTGCAAGCCATCTTCCAGCGAATCGGTGTCGAGCGTAAGACTTTTCTGGAGTTCGGACATGCCTTCCTCACCTGTCAAAACCGCGAGTTCGAGACCTGGTCGGGGGTTCACCTCACCGACGACGACCTGTGCTTGAAGCGAGCCCTTGCGACCTATCGCAACCGGCAGGTCGCCTGCCTTTTCAGTCATTTTGATGCCGCTGAATACCGAGAGACACTCCATCAAGCCAGAATCTCTCCCACGCTAGATCTACTCATTCTGTGTCTCCAAGGCCGAGAGTATGACCTATGGGAGAGTCTGAGCGATGTCTCGCCCAGGGTTGTTTGCATCCTCTACAACGCCAGTTTCCTTCCCTGGCAGGATTTTCTGGCGAACCGTCCCCCGAGCTCTGTATGGCTCGGTGATAGAGAGTTTAGTGCATCCTTGAAGTCCTTGAATCGCCTCGCTCAACATCGCGGATACAAACTCGTAGGCTGCAGTGAGGCTGGTCACTACGCCTTTTTTGTTCGAGAGGATTTGGTCGACCAACACTTCGCCCTTCCAGGCTGTGTAGCGTTTCACTACCGCTGTCCAAAGTATAGGTACGGCGAGTTCGGATACCCCAGGCACCTGAGCCCGGAGTCCAATCTTCAGACATACCTGAACGCGAACGGGGAACCGCCTCGGCTTCGGGTAGGCTCCTGGGACCACGATATTTGGAATTCGGTCACAAGAGAATACGTCACCCTGCCCGAGAAATTTCTGCCCACAGATGTCGTCCTGGATATCGGGGCTCACGTGGGAGCATTCAGTTCTGCTGCGTCTGTCAGGGGGGAACCGATCGTTCTCGCTTTTGAGGCAAACCTCGAAAACTATCAATTGGCCAGCCAGAACCTAGCTTGCTTTCCCCAATGCTCAGTGCAAAATCTTGCCGTTTGGCGCTCTGACGAACCATCCAGAGAATTGCTCTTTACACCCCACCCCATCGGCCTGAACACGGGTGGAGGAACGGTCCTTACCAGCCGATGTCCTGACAGTGGTCATTCTTCTTCCTATTTGCGTCCACAGACGGTAGACACCATCTCTTTGGACGACATTCTCAAGAGCCATAAGGTCGTTCGATACTTGAAGATCGACGCTGAAGGTTCGGAGTTTCCTATCCTCTACACATCCAAACTGTTGGATCGAGTCGTGGAGATAGCCGGGGAGTATCATGAGGGGGTTCCGGGGCAGGATTGCCCGACGCCCCTGGAAACTTCTCGAAAAATGGAACATCTCGCACGTCACCTGAGAGCGCAGGGGTTTTCAATCGTATGGAGAGAGACCTCGCCTGGCTTGGGTCTTTTCTTCGCCAGCCGAGAGAAAGTTCTTAATCAGACAGTTTTGGAGTTCTAGGTGTCGATGTTAGAGACAATTTCCACCCTCCTCAACCTGAGGTGGACCAAACAGGTCATCCCCCGACAAAGCTCTCGCCGTCGAGCCCTTATCGTCGACCCCTTTTTTGGCGAGTTGGGTGGGGGTAAGGTCGTCACTCTGTGGATGATAGAAACCCTGAAAAGCGACTACGACATCTCTGTCTTTTGTTGGTATCCCTTCGACCTCGCAAGCTTCAATCGGTTCGCCGGCACCTCGCTCTTAGAAGGTGAGGTCAAATTCTTGCAGCCGAACCATCTGCTGAAATGCATAGGAGAATATCTCTACCGGCTAGATTCCGACGATTTTAGCATCCAAAGATGGGCCATCATGCTGAGAGTCCTCAAAGCGATAGCGCCCCTGTTCGACGTGGTCATCAGCAGTCGAGACGAGACGGATTTTGGCCGACGAGGGATCCAGTACATCCACTTTCCCTACCTAGCCCCTCACGTGACCCTCCAACACAGTGGCGAGGATGTGAAAGCGACCACAAAGTTGTCCCAGAGATTTCGACCGTGGCGCCTGATCTCGGGGTTCGAGTATGAAAGCATGAGGAACAATCTCACTCTGACCAACTCCTCTTGGACCTCTCGGCTCTTGGAAGACTCTTACGCCATACAGCCAGAGGTTTTGTTCCCTCCGATTCCTGGCTCCTTCCCACGGGTTCCTTGGGATGAACGTGACGACATGGTCATTTGCGTGGGGCGTCTTTCGCCGGACAAGAGAATTGAGAACATCATCGAGATCGTCGCGGCCCTCAGAGAGCAGCATCCCTCGTTCGGCCTCAGAATTGCCGGTGTGCCATCGCCTGATCCTGGAGGACCAGAGGAGCTTCAGAAGCTGAGAGCGCTGGCCGGCCAACACAGTTGGGTCGAAATCCACACTGACCTTTCTCGGGAAGACCTCATCTCTTTAATCTCTCGAAGCAAGATCGGGCTGCACGCTAAGATCGACGAGCATTTCGGGATCGCTGTGGGCGAGATGTTGCGTGGTGGCTGTGCCGTGGTGGTTCACAACAGTGGTGGGCAGGTCGAGATCTTGGGCCACAATCCCCATCTGTTGTACGCCACCGAAGCCGAGGCTGCGCAAAAGATACATCGAATATTGGTAGACGCAGAGCATCGCCTTTCCATAGTGGAGTTCTTACGGCATCAAGCAGAGCGATTTTCTGTGGACCATTTTCAACAGAGGTTTCGAGAAATTGTGGATGGGCTCTTTGCGAAAACCTAAGCTCCTCATCATTTCCCCCTATCCTGTTTCACCCTCGGTGACTGGCGGCAAAATCCGTATCACGGCCGTGGCCGCAGGACTGACCGAGGGGGGGCTGGATGTCACGGTCCTAACCCCGTTCACCTTCGGGCAAAGAAGGGCTTTCGAAAGAGAGAATTGGCCTTTCCGGCTCAAGCAGATCCCCTATCCATTTTTATGGGCCTTGCTCACGGACCGACCGTTACCGTTCCAGATTCTCACCTCGTTCCACCCTGGGTTAGGAAAGATGCTGAAGAAACAGCTCAAAAACTACGACATCGTGCAATTTGAACACGTCCAATTCAGCAGTCTCCTGAGCCTGGTCCCCCCTTCTACAAAGGTAGTCTATGACGCCCATAACGTTGAGTACGACTACGTTCGAGGAGAGCTTGCGAGCGTGAATCAGCTTCTTCGTAAACCGCTTGCAAATCGAGTGTATAACTGCGAGAGACGCCTAGTTGAAGGGGCCGACCAGGTGCTTGTGGTTTCCCAGAGAGACGCGGAGCGATTCCAAGAATTGTATGGACTGCCCACCACGAGCACCTTGCTCGTCCCAAATGGAATGCGTGACGAAAGCCCCGTTGGTTCCGAAGAAAGACTCATTCGGCGGATCCCTGAGCTTGAACACATGAGCCGAGTTCTCGTCTTCAGTGGCAGCAATGTGGCTCACAATCGTGATGCGGTAGAGCAACTCCTCACTCACCTTGCGCCTGGGTTAGGGAACGACAGTGCCCTCATTCTTCACGGTCAAATCACGCGAGCGTTCCAGGCCGGAGAACTTCCCCCGATGGTTTACCTTGATCCCGACGGCGCTTTCGAGGACTACGCCGAAGTCCAGGCTATCGGCCTGAATCCTGTCCGAATCGGGAGCGGGACGAATCTCAAACTGCTTCACTACCTGAGCTTTGGCATGAGAGTCGTCACGACTTCGTTTGGTTTACGCGGACTCGAATCGCTGGCTCGCCATGTCAGAGTGGCCGATGTAGAGGATTTTGGGGAAGCACTCCGTTTGCCATTTCCCGAGCCGCCATGCCTGTTGTCTCTGCGCACAGACTGGACCTGGAAGCGAATCACCGAGAAGCTGATGGGATACTATCTTCAAAAGATACAAGAAAGAGATATTCCCGAAACGCAAAGCGAGCCTATGGAACTGACAGAGCACCTGGACACCTGCCCGCTTTGTGAAGCATCCAACATCAACGAGAGGCAAACTCAAAGACTCTCTCAGTGTCAGGTTTGTAAGCTCCACTTTTACAACCCGAGACCAGATCAAAAGACCATCGTGGACAGCTATGACAGCGGACAGACCTACTCGCTCTGGCAAGAAGAACGCCAGAGAAGAGCACCTCTCTGGCAAAAAAGGCTAAACCTGATTCTTCGATTCCAAACAAGGGGTCGACTTTTGGACATTGGAACGGGGGATGGTCACTTCCTGGAATTCGCCTCACGCTCTTTCGACGTAGCATCAACAGAGGTTTCAAAGCCTGGAGCCGCCTACTGCCGCCAGCGCGGATGCCATCCTCGACTGGGGGACCTAGAGCAGCTTGATTTTCAACCGGAATCGTTCGATGTCGTCACTCTTTGGCACGTCCTCGAACATCTGCCCAACCCCGGCCGCTCGCTACGAAAGCTCGTTTCCATTCTCAAACCCGGCGGCTTGGTCTTCATAGCGGTCCCCAACGAGAGCCTGCCTCTAGCAGTTGCAAACCTTCCGAGATGGGGAAGGGGTCCCGTTTTTCTCCTCAAGTCAGGCCATGAGATCCATTTGAGCTATTTCACACCATCGGTTTTAAAAACGACGGTCGAGAACTTAGGCCTGGAGATCCTGGAATTTGGAGTCGACGATGTTCACGTCGACCGCTCCTGGTCGGTAGAATTGGTTCACCAGGCCAATCAAATACTCAACAGCCTCCTGTCGTGGCATTTGGGTAAGGCGATGTTTGTTGTAGCCCGGAAACCCCACCAAAGCTAGGCCTGGTTCTTACGGCACAGTAGCCTCCGAGGAGCGCATGAGGAGCTTCCAGTCGGGGAAAAGGGTATCGTCTGTGTCGAGGTGGCTGGTCAAGAAGTGTAGGCGCTTGGTCGCCGGTCCCGAGGCGTCGTTGAATCGGTCGCTGAGATAGTTTGGTGGTATAGATTGAGTGTAGAGGGTCGCTTTGACCTTAAAAGGGCCCTGAGCCGAAGCAGGGAGGGTCGTTTGGTAGGTGATCGTGTCCGAACCGGTTCCATCGGTGAAATCCGGATCCGATGCTGCCGCTCCGTGTGGTTTTGTGGCTTCAGCAAACTCGGCCTGAAAGCCAGCAGGCCCGTTCAGGGTCCAGCCGGCGGGCAACAAGCGATTGTCTTTCACATCCTCGACCCGAGTTAGAAAGCTCGTCGAGAACTTTCCACTAGCATCCTTGATCAACTCTTCGTAGATCTGAACTTCGTCTTGACTATCGATGACTTGGTAGTGCGGTTGATAGGTTTGTTGGCCTCCACCATCTGGGGCGTGGCTTTCTGAAGGCAGCGGGTTGCCATCCGGTCCTAGGATGACACCCAAGTTGTTGGTCAGCCCCGAAGCCCAAACGGTCTCTCCCGTTGAATCGGTGACCACGAACTCGAGGAACAGACGTCGAAACCCAACCCCGCTCGGGAGTCGGTGGCCCACGATGTTGCGAACCTGAACTCTGGAGGTGATGACGTTTCCGGCTCGGCTCGTGTCTAAGATATCCAATCTCACACTTTGGTTGAGCGCTCCATCCACGGAGTTGTTGATCGCTTGCTGGAGCCCCGCGTCTCTTCCGGTGAAGAAACTCTTGATCCGCACTCCTAAAATGTCGGGATAGTTTTGGAAAAGGGTGAGAGCGTATGTATTGATCGACATCAAGAGATGGCGTCGATAGTCTCCACGGGGGAAGACCTGAATGTCCTCTGCGGGGGCGAGATTGTCGGTTTCGGGAAAGTCTTGGTCCTGGATATTGGCGATCTTGAATTCGAGCTCTTGCGGCCCACCGGAGCGATTGGGCATGTGGCATTCTTGGCACGACTGGGCTTGGGATCGGCCATCGGCGAAGGCACTGTTGACCCACTCTAGGTAGGTGGCTTGCTCATACTTCTTATCGATAATCTGTCCGAACTGGTCGAGGACTGGAAGATTGACGGTGTGGCAACTTGCACAGAGCCGCGAATCACGAATGTGGTCACTACCCATCGGACGAACGTCCAGCGATTTGAGCATAGGGGCTTGATTGGGATTCTGATACGGTCCGAACGCTTCCAAGACACCATTCTGGGGCGGATTGACTAGAAAATCTCCGGTCTCGATCTCGGTGAGTGGAAGGTTGTCATCTTGAATCTGGTGACAGACCATGCAAGAAACTCCATCGCGGGCCAAGCCTCCATATTTCGAATGAGGATCGTCGGGGTCGGACGCCATGGCTATCTCCACGGTAAAGAGCCCACCGGGGTGGTCGGCCACAAACTGTCGCTGCCCCATAACTCCATGGCAGTGGAGACAGAGATTCTGGATCTCTTCGGGACTGAAAGCGCCGTTGGCATGCAGACCGTTGAGCTGAATCTCGGATTCGAGTTGAGCGAAGAAAATCGGGTCCCTCCCAGCCAACCCCATCATCGACCATCGCCACTCTTCAAAAGGCGACACATCGTTTTCGCCGTCCACAAAGGTGATGGCGCTTTTGCAGGGGCCGGTGTTCATGTAGCCGGGATCGTAAGTGATGAGCCCCGCCTGGGAACGCAGGCGGGTTATGTCGATGGCCTTGTCGCCCAGGGTGCCTTCGACAATGGGCAATTCAAAGGTCTTGCCCTCGTAAATGAGCTGTGCGGTCTTGGTCATGGTCTGTCCACTTCTTAGCCGGTGTGCGTGTAGCCGGGTTGCCGAAGATTCTTCTGCGCGGCCTGGCGGCAGGCCCCGCAATCCAACATGCTGCCTACCCGGATTCGTGCCGGTTGTCCAGCTTTGTGGCTGTAGCCGTTGACATTAATGTCATTCCCCGGCGGCGGCATGGCTGGAACGTTCTGTTGCGTCCTAAGACAAAAGGGTTATAG
>CAZVVF010000138.1:0-8279 GCA_964630575.1 uncultured Burkholderiales bacterium
AAAGGCACGCGATCGGAGGTCCAGACCGTGACACCCTCGTCTTCATAGAAGGCTCGCAGTTCGGTCCAGAGGTGAGATTCTGACAATCGGACAGGTTTGGGCATAGGTTCCTTTTCGTTTGCCGTAAATTCTGCCCTTTGCTCGTCGGGAAGCTTGAGCGTGTCGATTCTTCAGAATCTCTCGGATTGGCTCGAATCCGGGAGTCATCTCCTTAGATTTGCCTCAGAGGTCCGACAGAATGGGTCATCCGAAAGGGATCGCGAGGCTTTGATTCAATTGGGAGTTCATGGGTCGCGGGTCCACAAAACCATGGTATAAAGACGGGCTTCGGTTTGAGTGCACTCAGTGTGGTGCGTGCTGCACGGGTGAGCCGGGATTGGTTCAGTTTACCACCGAAGAAGGTCGCAACATGGCGGCTCAACTGGGCATGGAACTGAACGACTTTCTCGGCCTCTACGCCTCCAAGAGCCCCGACGAAGACTGCTGGATGCTCGATGAGATCTACACGGGAGAGGCGCACGACTGTGTCCTTCTAGGGCGGTGTAACGAGACCGGAAAGACCTGGTGTATCGCTCACGATTCACGCCCCGCGCAATGCCGTACTTGGCCATTCTGGCCGGACAACATGAAGAGCAAGAAGTGCTGGGACCAGGCCGGTCTCGAATGCGAGGGCATCGGGCGCGGGCCCATCATACCGCTGCGCGTTATTCAAGAAGAAATGGCGCTCACACCGGATTGGGGCACCACTTCTTGACCGAAGCCTGGGACCGTCCATACCTCCAGCCCTGTTCCCAGAAACCCCATCTCTTCTTCGCCGTCCTGGGTGAGTTCGATTTCGATGCCGAGACCCGAGAGTTTTCCGAAGACCTCGCCCAAGGGCTGGTCTGTCGCCTCATTGAAGCGAACTATTTTCGCCAGGGGGAACTCTGGGACACATTCTTGCGGGAACAACCTCAACTGGCTCAGCGCGCCTTGGCCGCTCCCTGTGCGGTGGTGGTGGATGGCGAGGTGGAATCTCACGACGATCTCGGCTACTTGAGGTACCTTCTCGATTTCTTGGCCTATTTAGGGGACCGAGGCGGCGAGGTTGTCTACGACCCCTATACTTTTTCCTGGTTTTCTAGCCAGGATTGGGAGCATCGAGTCGATCAGGGTCAGATCTTCAATCCGTTCGATCATGTATTGCTTTTGGCATCGCCTGAGGACGAAGGTACGAGTTGGCTCCACACTCGAGGGATGTTGAAGTTCGGCAGGCCAGACCTGTCGGTTCGCGCTGTTCCAGAAGCCGACATTCCAGCCGTGAAAAAGATGATCGATAGGTTTATCAGTTACCAGGCTTTGGGTGGCGTGCTCGAGGAAGGGCGCGAGGTCACCATGGAAGGCCTAGAACGGCGATTCGTTCCCGGTCCTGTTCTGGGGAGCCGCGAGGACCCAGACTTCAACAACTTCCACGTTGAATTCTCTCCACTCTGAGCGACAGTCCACGGCGAATCCGACAGGGCCATGGGGCTCACATCACACTCAGGGGGTCGGGTCTGTCTCTGGGGTTCTGAAGGGCACCTTGGGAAACGTCCTGAATGGTCAGGCCAGCGAGAGAGGTCCCGTGAGAGACCGTGAAAGAGGAGACCGATGAAAGTCCTAGTCAATGGACCAGACCCCGAGGAAGCGAATCTGATTGTGATTTTGCTTCATGGTCGAGGCGCGGATGGGGAAGATATTATGGGCTTGAGCGCCGAGTTTCCCGACGAGGACATCTGCTGGCTCGCACCCACGGCCATGAATCAGAGCTGGTACCCTGAGAACTTCATGGTGAGGCGGAGCCGAAATGAGCCCTTTCTCACCCTTTCCATCGAGCAGATCAAGGGTCTGATCGAACAGTTCCCTTCCGAGAAGCTGATTCTCGCGGGCTTTTCTCAAGGAGCCTGCTTGACCGCCGACCTCCTCGTGCGACACGGCCAAAAGGTTGCCGGAGCTTGGCTCTTTTCTGGCGGGCTGATAGGTCATGACGACGAAATGCCAGAGCTTGGAGAGTCCTTGGAGGGCTTGCCTGTCTGTCTCTCTGGAAGTTCCCAAGACCCACACATTCCGGCCCAACGAATGTCTTTCACAGCCGATCACCTCAAGAGCATGGGCGCTGATGTAGAAACTCTCCACTACGATCTCGCGACCCATCAGATCGCTGCTGAGGAGCTGGAATTGGCACGAAAAACTCTGGCCAAGATTCGAGCCCGAGTCAAGGTGTGAGTTGAGCGACCTTCACGAAGAGGTTGTCGACCTACACCAGGTCGTGGCGACCCCGCTCGGTTGGGAGGTCACTTGCTACCAGTCCCCCCTGAGACTGATTCTACCAGCCGATCAGGCCCAGACGCTCCCCGACCTACAACGTTGTTTGGTCGATGATGTGCCGGTGAGGCTCCGCTGGGATTCGGAGTCCTTGGTGATTCTGGATTGGAGTCTCGAGCGCTGAGCCAAGACGCTGTGATCCCACCGATTCCTCAAGTTCCTTTTGGGAGTTGGTGAGGGGACTGTTTTCGGGCCCCTGGCGAGGGGGAGCAACTCTTGTTGGCCTGGTTCGAGGGTCTGGAAGATGGACCACGCTTTGCCGGGAATTAACAATCTTTTAATAATTCAGCAAAATCCTAGGTGATTGTCTTTGTCCCCACAAAACATGTTACAAGCCACAGATCGGATAATAACACCCAAGACGTTAGACTAGTGTTTGAAGCAACACTGCCAAGGAGGGCACTCTCAATCATGGATGCTATAAGGACAGGCGGCAATCAAAACATCGCCCAAAATGCTCAAGCAGGGCAAATCCCCGGTCAAGAATCCGCAGATGAGAGTCGCTCCGATGCCATTGGTGGTCAGTTCGACGGTGCCATTCACAAGCTTGAGACGGCCCCCAAGAAGGCCCAGAAGAAGATCCCTGAAGGAACGGTTGACAACCTCAAGCAGCAGAAAGCCGACACCACTCAGAAGAATGCCGAAGCCGAACAAGCCGAGGCCGATGCCGATGCGAGTATGCAAGATTTGGGCGTTGGTGATGCCAAAAAAGATGGTGGCAAGGGATTCGTTTCGGAAAAGACCCAGAGTATCCAAAGTCAAGGTGGGACTCAGTTCAAGAGCAAAAACTCCTCTCTCGATCAGAAGCTGAAGGCCACCGACAACATACTGAAAGGCAAGCCTCAAGAATTCAACGAGTCGGCGGTGGGCAAAGCTGGAGACGATCTGTCCCCAGGCAGTACCAACGATTTAGGAAAGCTCAACAAGTCGCTAGGCTCCCGGATGGGTGCTGGGAGTCAGCTCCAGTCTGACTTTGGGCGGCTCAGTGGGATACAGGCCCAAGAGGGTAAGCGCAACGCTACCATGGGCAAACAGGTTGAGGGGTTGGGGAAGCTGGGCAAGGCCTTCGAGGCCAAAGAGAAAGCTCACCAGGGCAAAGAAACGGCCTTCAAGGGTGCGGGTGATTCGCTGCAGAGCGCTTCGGATGGTCTCGCCACGGCCTCTCAGATCGTGGGGGCAGTGGGTCAAGCCGTGTCGGGGGTGGCCGCTGCCGTGGCTCCTATCCCCTATGTTGGACCGCCGCTTTCGGCGACTCTAGAAAAGACGGCCAAGGTTCTTGAAGTTGTGGCAACCGGGCTCGATGTGGCGGCTCAGGCGACGGCCAAATCTGCTGAGGAGATGCAGAACAAGAGCAAGCAAGAAAAGAAGAACAAGGAAGTCGCCAAGGGTAAGAAGCTCAAGACCAAAGCCAAAGAACTGAAGGCCAAAGAGAAGCTGGACAAATCCAAAGAGAATTTGGAGAAGCTGAACGAGAAGAAAGACAAGATGGGCGAGAAGCTCAACAAGAACGACGAAAAGACGAAGGCGACTGTTGAGCGCATCAAGGAACTGGGTGGTAAGGCCGAGTTCGAAGGCTCGGGGAAAGCGGAAAAAAAGAAGAAACTGAACCAGGCCAAGAAGCGTCGTCAGAAGGCTCAAGCCAAGCTCAAGAAAAAACAAGCGCCCCAACAAGCCCCGGAATCCAAGAGGGACGACAAGAGCAAAGAGAAGGAACAAAAAGAGGTCGATAAGGCTCGCAAGGAAGTCGACAAAGCGAAGTCTTCTGAAGCGAAAACCGCTGAGAAGACGAGTGAGGCCAGCCACCTCGAGAAGGCGAAGCGAGAGACCCACAAGGATGCGGTAACTCAAGCGGGTGCGGCGGCGAACAAGCTCGACTCTGGGCCCAAACCCCAATCCTCCTCGAACAATCCCGTTCCGGTAGAGGCCAAGGTCTCCAAGAGCGATACCGGTGGTTCTTCCAGTGGTGATTCCGGTGGAAACTCTGGCGGAAACTCAGGTGGAGGCAAAGGGGCCCCCAGTCCCAAGGCTGCTGCTATCAGCGCTTCTTCGGCATCGGCAGCGCCGACCGCTGGTGGCTCTAAGTCAGAAGCCAAGCCCGCTAAGGTGGAAAAAGCGCCTGAGGTCAAGACACCCAAGGCCGAGGCCAAGCCCGCGCCCAAGGCCGAGGTCAAACCCGCGCCCAAGGCCGAGGTCAAGCCCGCACCCAAGACAGAACCCGCCAAGGTGGAGAAAGCGAGCGAAAGCAAAGCCCAAGCGAAGGTCAAGGAGCCCAAAGCGGAGGAAGATGCCAAGACCGATTCCAAGGTCGGACCGACCGATGTGAAATCCGAGGTCGATGCTAAGGGCGAGGACAAGACGGAGGCTGTAGGCAAGGCCGACGGCAGCAAAGATGGTAAGAAAGGTGCCGCTGAGGCACCGGAAGGCAAAAAGAAGAAGCCGAAGGGTCGTTCAAGCGTTGACCCCGAGAGCAAAGACCTGAAAGGCGAAGAGCCCAAGGGCGACAAGGCCGGTGATATACCAGACGACAAGAAAGCCGAAGCCGACAAGAATAAGAACGCCGACCCTAAGAAGGGCGAGGCCAACAAGACCGACGACTCCGACAAGGATGGCAAAGACAAGAGAGCCGATAGCAAAGACAAAGAGAAAAAGTCTGAGAAGAAGGCGAAAAAGGCTGAGGAGAAGCAGCAGAAGCAGGCCGCTCGAAAGCGGCGAGCACAGAACGCTCGCAAGAAGAAGAAAAAGGCCAAGCTCGATCAGAAAAAGATGAACAAGCTCAAGGACGATGATGCCAAGAAGGGTGATCAGAAGTCCAAATACGAGCAAGAGTTGGAGCGATTGACCAAGGAGGTCAAGGAGGCCAAAGGCTCTGGTAACGGCGCTCGCGAGAAACAGCGTCTCCTGAAGATGAAGATCGAAGAGGGTAACAACACGGAGAAGACCGCTAGTCGGGAGATTGCAGACCAAGCTCACGAACAGTTGAAAGATTCGCCTGATGGACGCAATACCAAGGTGAAGATCCGTGAAGACAATCCAGGTCTCGATGATCAGAGCGATAAGAGACAAGACACCCAAAAGAAGAAGCAGACCCAGAAGTCCAAGAAGGCGACAAAGAATCAACAGGGTCAACAACGGGCTACCAGTCAGCAGCAGCAACTTCAGCAGGCTCAGGAGGCCCAGAAGCAACAAGAGGGACAAAGGGTCGAGGAGTCTCAGCCAACGGACAGCCAAAACGAACCTCGCACGGAACAGGGCCAACCCCCCCGTGAGAGCGAACCGATGCAAGGAACGAATGACAGCATCGCCCCGGAGGTTGCCCCTCCAGCCGTGGATGAAGTCAGAGACGTACAAACCTAATTCGGGGAGGCAAACTTGACAAAATGCCCATTCTGTGAGGAGCCGTTGTTGGCTACAGATACCGAGTCTTGCAGTCATTGTGGACAAGACTTCGAGCCGATTCCTCTGCACGTGTACGGGAAGCCCGCCGACTTTCTGCAAGAGTCCTTGAAGAAGGTCAAACTCGGCATGTTGAGCCCCGATGGACTCAACGAACTGTTTCCGCACCTGCTGGGTTCTGTTCAGCACATCTTGAACCAGGCGTCAGCCGACATTTCGGCCAACTTTCACAAGTTGAGCCAAGTGGATGACGAGGTTCCCGAAGAGGCTCGAAAGTCGACCTCGGAGTTTATCGAGGACTTCGGTGAGATCCAAGAGGAACTCAATGATTCCCTCAAGTCTTTGAGCGAGCTGTTCGGCTCCTCTCTCACGGTTGAGGATTTCCAGGCCAATTCCCAAGAGATAGAGACTTCACTCTTGGAGCTTCAGTCCTCGGTGGATGCTCTGGGAATGCTCAAGAACGAGAGCGCAATTTCGGCTCTGGCGGAGGTCCCTCGGGACCCTTTGCCAGATGAGGTCGGTCGGGCGCTGGAGCACTTCGAGCACGCCATGGAGGCTTTGGTTCGCTATATGGAAGGTGGCCAGGAGGCCTTCGACCTGGCTGAGTGCGTGGAGCAAACCGACAAGGCCAAAGCTCAGCTCTTTAAGCTCGTCATGATGAATTCGATGAGTTAGGTCCGATCTGTGTCGATTGTACCGAGCCGCCTGCGTAGAGAGCATCTTGAAGACATTCTGCTCTACGAAACAGAATATCCACCAGAGTATCGACTCGGACGGGCCCTGCTCAAACAGAAGCTCACCGATCTCGAGAACTCCGGCTGTTCCATGGGCTGGATTATGCACGACAACGGAACCTGCGTGGCCTACGTCGTGGCCTATCCTCAGTTCAGTCGGCTGGACCAGCGTGGAAAAGAGCGCGTTGTTTACGTCGACGATATCTTTGTCAAAAAGGGCTACGAGGTCTGTCTCTTTCGCTTGATCCAACTCTTCACGAGTGAGGCCATCAAACTCGGGATGAGGGATTGCCCCATCGAAGGGGTCTGTCGCGTGAATGCCTACCGAGCTTTCGCCGCTCACGACACCCTTCTCAAACGCTTGGGATGGGAACTGGCCAAGAAGTCTGAGTATTGGGACCCCACCGTGAACGAAGAGATGTGCTGGCTTCGTTGGGAGCCGGTCTACCAAGAGGCGGCCAAGTTTGCCACGGGAGACAGCGTGAGTGTGAGCGGTGAGGAAGCTGACGATGGTTTCCAATCCCCCAAGGTCGTTTCGTTCGCAGACTCCCATCGATACTCGTATCGGCCTTCTGTCTTGCCTGACGACTACTACGAGGAGGAGGCCCCGGATGATCTGTCCGCTTTGACAGAGGTGATGGTGGGTCGAGATGATGAGGAACTCATTGAGATTCGGCCAGAGCCTCCCGTGAATCGGAAGGAACTGCAGGACGTTTTTGGGATTCGCGAATTTTTTGGCCAGCCTCGGCGCCCCAGGAAAGAGCGGATTCTACAGAGGCGTCAGCGGCGAGTGGACTCGTAGCTCAAAGACCTGCTGCAGGTCGAGAGCTTCCAGAGTGGGGCCTTTTTGTCTTAGGCATTCGAGTTTTTGCTTGGCCTCTGCCAGCGTTGGGGTGTGCTCTCTCACCTCACCCACGAGCCTCCAGACGAAGCCCGGTTGTGCCTCTGCGAGTAGATTTATCGCCGCGATAGGCTGAAAAAACTCCGCAGTGAGAGGACCATGCTTGGGAGCTTTGAGTCGAGCGAGATGGGGCACGTTTGGTTGGTCTCTCTTCTTTGGCTTTGTTCGGCCTTTCCTTCCCTTCTGTGTCCCAGCTAGCCCTGCACGAGTTGCCGACAGGTGGGTTCAAGGGCCCATCGGTCGAGAACGCTTTGGGCCAGGGCCCGGTAGTCTCTCTGGCTTTCTAAAAAAGCGATCCAGGCTTCGCTCGCTCGCCCTTCGAGGGAGTACGGATGAAGCGCGCGAGAGGCCACAAAGCACTCCTTGGCGGCGTGGGTGTGGCCCTCTTGCTGGAGCAACCAGCCTCGTCGGTGGAGCGCTCTCTGGTCGCTGGAGCGCGATAGGAGTTCGATGCCTTCGTCTTTGGGGCTGGTTTGGGATTGAATCCACAAGAGGTCATCGTCGTCTCGCGAGGCGACGAATTCCCGTCCGCTGAGCCAGGCGAGTCGCCCCTTGACCGCTTCCCAGCCGGGGCATCGGTCGAGAGCCTGGCGATAGTGTGAAGTCGCCGAGACTCGATCCCCGAGCCCCTGATAAGCCGCGCCGGTCATGCCGATGGCGTGGAGGTTTTCCGGCTCAAAGGCCAGAGCTCGTTGGAGTTGTTCCAGGGCCAAGGGATAGGCGTGAGCCTTGAGACAGGCCTGGGCGAGATAGAGGTGAGTGTTGGCGACTTGGCCGTAGCCGCGGCAGGCGGAGAAGACGCTGTTGGGGCTCTCTTTGAGATGAAGGAGGAGTTCACCGAGATCGCTTGCGGCTTCGGGTCCGGGGTCGATCTCGAACCAGTTCTGGAGGTGGAAGAGGGCTTTTTG
>CAZVVF010000139.1:0-8268 GCA_964630575.1 uncultured Burkholderiales bacterium
TCTCGACCTTGTCCACGCAGTTGATGCAGTGCAGGCCTTCGAGGCTCAGAAATAGCTCTTCAGAGGGCTCTTGGGTGGGGGGCGAGCAGCAAGTCATACCTTGTGTCGGAATTCGACCTTAACGAGGTTCTCGCCCTTTTCTGCCTCGAGGTCGAGTTTCCAGTTCCCTTGTCCAAGCTTGACGTCGCAGGAGTAGACCCCTGGACCCACTTCCTTAAGTTCGTAAACCTGGTCTTCACGAATGGTAGCCGGTCTACCAATCTTGGCACTCACCTTGGCGTGCATGACGGGCTTCTTGTCGTAGTCGAGCAGAGCGATTCGAAAGGGGAAGGCCTGACTCGGTTCGGTGGATTGCTCCAGGTTGTGGGCAATGGTCCATCCGAGATCTTGCTGTCGTTCCTGTCGGTCTATCTCTTCGCCATACTCCACGCCGTGTCGGTAGTACTCAACGTCGTCTAGTCCCTCAAAGCTGTTCGAAGCTACAGCGACCAGGCTAAACTGAATAATGCAGAAGGCGATGAGAACACCCGCTAGTCCGTAGGGCCAGGGGTTGAATGGTTTCTTCTTCATTTTCCACCTCGTAAAAATGTGGTTTCAATAACCCGTTCTACATCCACGTTGCTAACATCTGTGGCTACAAATTGAAAGCGATGAACCGGCGCGACCTTGTCGGCGTCTACCAGTACAAAAACCTTGACAACTTGAGAGGACGCCCCAGCGAGGGTCACGGGATTGACGGGAGCGATGAGTTCGGCTTTGTCGAAGCCTTTGAGGGATAGTTTGACTGTGAGTTCAGAGTCTTCTTTGTTGATGAGACGGACGTTGTACTGGTTGGTGACTCGACCGTCTGCCGAGCGACTGAAGGCTCCGTTCTTGGCATCGCGTACGACATCGAACTCGAGAGGGACGCGGGTGCTCAGAAGGGCTCCGAAAGTGACCATAACAGCGATGATAGCCACCGCATAAAAGGCTGGTCGGCTTCTGAAGTACTTTGTTTTGCCGCCTTCGATTTCCGTTTCGGAAGCGTAACGGATCAGCCCCAGGGGACGATTGAGTTTCTCCATAACGTCGTCACAGGCGTCCACGCAGGCAGCGCAGTTGATGCACTCGAATTGAACTCCGTCACGAATGTCGATGTTCTGAGGACAAACCTGAACACAAAGACTGCAATCGACACAGGATCCAGCGTCGGGGTCCTTGGCTTTACCTCTGGGTTCACCACGATTGAAATCGTAGTTGACCATGATGGTATCGCGGTCGAACATGGCTCCCTGAAAGCGCGCATAGGGGCACATCGTGGAGCAGAACCGACCTCTAAGAAAGCCGAAGAAGAACATGCTGACGGCGGTAAAGAAGCCCACGATGAGAATCGTGCTGGGGTCGAGGTCGCCGCTGATGATGTCGGCAAAGAGTGGTCGAATGGGGGTGTAGTAACCAGCGAAGGTGAGTCCGAGATAGACGCTCATTCCCAGCCAGATAGACCATTTGGATATCTTTTTGGTGATCTTGTTGAAGGTCCACGGTGCTTTGTCGAGCTTCACTCGCTTAAAACGATCGCCTTCGATGAGTCGCTCCACCAGGACGAAGGAGTGGCTAAAGAGTGTTTGGGGGCAAGCGTAGCCGCACCAGAGCCTCCCCAGTATGGAGGTTACAAAAAAGAGTACAAGGCAGGCGACGACCAAGAGCAGGAACATAAAGTGTGTCTCTTGGGGCCAAAGGGTCCACCCGAACAGGTGGAGTTTGCGGCCAGGGAGATCGAGAAGAATCATCTGCTTGCCATTCCAGTTGATCCACGGAGTGACAAAGAGAATCAGTTGCAGGACGACGCTGAAGGCGTTCTTCAGCGTTCGGAAAGTCCCGACTTGGTGTTTAGGGTAGGCTTTTGATAGCTTATGCTCCATCGTCTTCTTTCATTTCTTTGCGGATCCATGCTAGAAGCACAAATCCCACTAAAACCACAAGTACGAACCCACCAAAACCTATCATGCCAACCTGGGTTGAGAGAATTTGCTCTATCATTTTTCCTCGCTCTGACTCGTTGTAAGAGATATCACGTAGGCCGTGACATTCTGAATTTCGTCTTGTTTCAACTCGTTTTTCCAGGCAGGCATTCCCTTGGGTCGGCCTTCCCGGACGCTCTGTAGGATGTCCTTGGGCTCACTGCCGTAGAGCCAATCTTGGTCGACGAGGCTAGGACCGACCTTGCCTTCTGCGTTCTCACCGTGACAGGGAGCGCAGCGGAATGTAAAGACTTCCCTGCCAGCGCTCACGGTGGCCTGGTCACTGGAGAGAGCGGCCAGAGCTTCCAGGGCCTTGGCTTCGGCCTCGGCTCTCAAGGGAGCGTACTTGGCTTCATCTCTCTCCATTTGGGCATCGTATTGTTTCCCTGCGGTCCAGCCAGAGAGGCCAGCGTAGTTAGGGAAACTAGGGTAGTAGATTGCATAACCGATACCCCAGATGATGGTGATGGCAAAAAGGGCGGCTAACCAAGTGGGTATCGGATTGTCGTACTCTTGGATTCCGTCGTATTCATGCTCGAGAAGTTTGCTCATTTCTATTGGTCATCCTTAAGAACGTCGAATTTGTGTTGCTCAAGCTTGCGGTTGCCTGGGCGCAGATAGAGCCACCAGATCACCCCGCAGAAGAGGAGGAAAAAGGTCACCAGAACGACTTCCTTGATGAGGGCCGCGGTTGCAACGACTTGCATGACTATTTCTTCCTCCACTTGATATCTTTGCCCAGTTTTTGCATGTAGGCGATCAGGGCGATAACTTCGCTCTCGGGGTCGACGTCTTCGATTCCGTCTCGTTCGATCCGCTCGGCAATTCGCTTCGCATCACGCTCGAGTTGACGGAGAGCTTTCTCCATGTCCTTGTCATCGTACGGCGTGCCGAGCGTTCGGAGGACTTCCATTTTTTTGAGTGTGTGAGAAGTGTCTAGCTTGGTGTCGTAGAGCCAAGGGTAGTTCGGCATAATAGAGCCGGGAGAGGTGTCTCTCGGGTTTTTGAAGTGTAGGTAGTGCCAAGAATCTTTGTACTTGCCTCCCACGCGCTGAAGGTCTGGCCCGGTTCGTTTGGAGCCGAACTGGAAGGGGCGGTCATAGACATACTCTCCGGCTTTGGAGTAGGGGCCATAACGCTCCGTTTCGTCTCGAAAGGGTCGGATCGCTTGGCTGTGACAGGTGTAGCATCCCTCACGGATGTAGATGTCGCGCCCTTCGAGTTCCAGAGGACGATACGGTTTGACATCTTCGATGGTTACAACCTGTTCCTGAACGGTATAGAGGGGAACAACTTCGACGAGCCCGCCGATGCTGACCAGGACCGTAACCATAATGGCCATGATCGCGGATTTTGATTCGATTATCTTGTGGTCCACGGCCTTACGCCTCCTGACTTTCCGGTTTTTTGATAGGGGTTGGGGATACGCTACCTTGCTTGGCCGTCATCATGAGGTTGTAGGCCATTAAGACCGCACCCGCGAGGTAGATTCCGCCACCGATAGCCCGAAGGATGTAGTAGGGATGAAGTTGGTGGACCGTTTCAATGAAACTGTACATCAGGTCTCCTTGTTCGGTGACCGCCTTCCACATCAAGCCCTGGGTGACGCCCGTTACCCACATAGAGGTCACGTATATCAAGATTCCTATCGTGCCGATCCAGAAGTGGACAGTGGCGAGGTCCCGAGAGTAGAGCTCGGTTTTGTAGAGGCGCGGAACCATCCAGTAGAGCATCGCGAAAATTGTGAAGCCAACCCAGCCGAGCGCTCCACTGTGGACGTGACCTACGATCCAGTCGGTGTAGTGGCCGAGTGCCGAGACGCTCTTGATACTGAGCATGGGGCCTTCGAAGGTGGACATACCGTAGAAGGTCAGTCCGACGACAAAGAACTTGGCGATGGGGTCTGTGCGAAGTTTGTCCCAGGCTCCCTTAAAGGTGAGTAGTCCGTTGATCATTCCACCCCAGGACGGTGCGATGAGCATCAGGGAGAAAACGACGCCTAGTGTTTGACACCAGTCGGGCAGAGCCGTGTACAACAAGTGGTGAGGGCCGGCCCAGATGTAGATGAAGACCAGCGACCAAAAGTGCAGGATGGAGAGCCGGTAACTGTAGACCGGTCGATTGACCGCCTTGGGCAGAAAGTAGTACATCAGCCCCAGAATCGGCGTCGTCAGGATAAAGGCCACCGCGTTGTGTCCGTACCACCATTGAATGAGAGCGTCTTGTACACCCGAGTAGATCGGATAGGACTTGGTGAGGCTCACCGGGATGGCCAAGTTGTTGACAATGTGCAGTATGGCGATCGTGATGACGGCTGACATGTAGAACCATATGGCCACGTACATGTGCTTGACTTTACGAATGGCTATCGTGCCAAAGAAGTTGATGGCAAAAATGACCCAGACGAGGGCGATCAAGATGTCGATGACCCAGACCGGTTCGGCGTACTCTTTGCCGTCGGTATAACCCATCAAGAGTGCCACGGCGTCCAACACGATAATGAGTTGCCAGCCCCAAAGGTGAATCTTGGATAGGGTGTCGCTGAACATCCGCGTTTTACAAACGCGCTGCAGACTGTAGTAGACCCCAGCGAAGATACCGTTTGCCGTAAAAGCAAAGATGACCGCATTTGTGTGGAGCGGTCGTATCCTGCCAAAGGTGAGGTAGGGGAGATCAAAGTTGAGCTGCCAGAAGGCCAGTTCGAGAGCTGCGTACACGCCCACCAGCATTCCAACTACTCCCCAGAATACTGTAAAAAATGAGAAGAGACGCGTCGTAGACTCGTCGTAATAGAGTTTTTTATCCATTGCGTGTTCTATATACCCACTAACCAACTTATTTAAAAGTGCAAATAGCCTCCCCCCCTTGGTAGAGAAGGCTGTTCGCCACCCTCTCTACTCTATAGTCATTCGCAAGGTGCGGCATCAGACTTTTGAACGAGATCCGAGTCGCCGCAGCTCCAGAATAGTTTCGCCAAACTCGGTTGCGTATGACATGGATCATTTGTAGAACGGCAAGATTGACTACAGTGAGGGAATGGATCCTATCAGCGTTCTGGTTGTAGACGAGACTCTCGGCGAGCCATCCTTTGTTGTTCGTCTCCTTGAGGAGCTCGACCATGTGGGTTTGGCTCAGGTTGTCGAGAGTCCGCAGGAGGCTTTGGCTTGTGAGTTGTTGCCGGATGTCTTGATTCTCGGGGCTAATTGGTTGGGCTGGGCTCGCCAGTTTCGGCTTGAATTTCCCTGTTCGGAGATTATCGGAAGAGGCCCCTGGCAGGGAAGCGCCCAGGGGGAGTTCTTCCCTTGGGGCGATCAGTTGAGAGATCCCACCATTCCCATTGCAAGCCTCATCCCTCAGCCAGGCTCCTGAACGAATTTCCATAGAGGATGATATCAGTCTTTATTCAAACCCTCTTGAGTGATTATTGGTTCGGACGCTATGGCCGTTTTTGATTCCCTACCCCTTGCGCTGATCTCAACGGATGCGGACCGACGAATCGTTGGTGCAAACACCTGTGCACTGAATCTCTTCGGTTACGACCTTGAGGAGTTGAGGGGGCAGCAGGTGGAGATCCTCATCCCCGAGCGATTCAGCCGCAACCATCCGAGCCATTACCGGGCTTTCGTGAACAATGCATCGACCCGACCTATGGGGGAAGGGCGGGATCTTGCTGCGGTGCGCAAGGATGGAACGGAGTTCCCCGTAGAGATAGGCTTGACAGTCCTTACTCGTGACCCTCCACTCTATTTGTCCTCGATCTTGGATATCGGCTATCGAAAGCAGGCCGAACGGCTGCTGCGAGAGCGCCAGAATGTTCTGGAGGAGAGCTTGGAGGTCGCTCGGCGGACCCTGGAAGAGGAGGTCGGTGAGCGTACCCGGCTAGAGGAGCGCCAGCGTCTGGGTCGAGAATTGCACGACTCCCTCTCTCAGAATTTGTACGGGATCGGCTTGGGGCTTCGGGCCTCTCTGGTGAAGCTTGAAAAGGGCGAGAATCCGTCCACGGCTCTCGATTACTGCTTGAACTTGGCGGAGGCTTCCTTGGTTGAGATGCGAGCGCTCTTGTTCAAGCTGCGCCCCAAGAGCCTGGAGGGCGTTCCGCTGGAGGATGTCTTGATGAGGCACGCCCAGGCGGTGACGGCTCGTACCAAGGTTCCCATCGAATTCTCGCAGCGAGGCACGCCCAAGCGGGAGTTGCTCTTCGAGCAGAAATACGCCATCTTTCGGATCGTCACAGAGGCGCTGCACAACAGCATGAAGCACGCTGGCGCCAAGTCGGTGGAGTTGGACCTCAGCTACAGTCGCACCGGGATCGTTGTGGCGGTGACTGATGACGGGTGCGGGATAGCGACACGAGGGCAGGCGCTCGGGCACGGAATGGCTACCATGCAGGAGCGTGCAGAGGCAGTCGGTGGAGTTTTGTTGGTGGATTCCGGCGATTGGGGGACGACCGTTCAGGTCTCCCTGCCTTGGCAAGACCCGTCTTCTGGGTTGAATGAGACTTTTGACTGAAGCCAGTATTGGCTCTTCCGTGTATTCTAAACTTCAGGAGGTAACTGATGAAGACTGTGCGTGACATAATGAGTCCAGTGCTCTTTCGCTTAGAGGATTACTTGTTTTTACCGGAGGCGGCTCAGAGTTTGAAGGAGCATGCGATTTCCGGGGCTCCTGTGGTGAATGCCGAGGGAGAGTACGTGGGTGTTCTCTCTCAGACGGATATCAATGCCAGGGTGGCTAGCTCCCTGGGTGGAGAGGCCTCCTTTCGGTCTGTCATAGAGGGGGGATTTCCTCCCGATATCGAGTCCGTGCGGGTTCGGGACGTCATGACTTGCGATGTCTACAAGATCTCGGCAGAGTCGACCATCGAAGAGCTCGGTCAGGCCCTCCTGGTGGCTGGTGTTCATCGACTCCTGGTAGCGGACAACGAAGAGATCGTGGGCCTGGTGTCCACAACGGATCTGATTCACGGTTTTTTGCAGCCCGAAGGGCACGACGCGCGCGAGCCTCGGCGCCCTGTCGCTAAGCCCTACCTGTTTGAAACGGAACTGACCTTGGATGGTCAGATGGTGCGCCTCAAAGGGCCCTACGGCAAGGAGATCGATATCGAGCCGCCTCCCGAGTTTGGAGGGACAGGTCGATTCCCGTCACCGGAGGATCTCTTCGTGGGCTCCATCAACGCCTGTCTGTGCTTGACCTTCCGTGAACTCGCCGAGCGAGCGGACCTCACTGTCGAGAGTTACAGCAGTCGAGCTATTGGACGGCTCGAGGGCGACGGCGTCAGTCAGCGATTCACCAGGGTGGACCTCTACCCCAGGATCACTGTACGCGGGCGCTTGGACCGTGCAGAGTATGTCTTGAATCAGGCCAAGATACGCTGCTTGGTAGGGCGCTCTTCCGATGTTATAGCGGTTCTTCATCCGAAGATTGAGGCTCTGTCTAGTCAGGAGAACTGACCTCTCGCGGAGAACGACCCTGCCAATGGAAACTCGTATTCTCTTGGTGGATGACCATTCTGTCGTGAGGCAGGGCTTGCGTCTGTTTCTAGAACTCGATAGCGAATTGGTGATCGTTGGCGAGGCTGAGAACGGCGTGGAGGCTCTGCAGCAGATTGAGCAGTGCGCGCCAGATGTTGTCCTGATGGATCTGATGATGCCTGAGATGGATGGTATCGAGGCTATTGAGCAGGGTAAGGTGAGGTTTCCCGATGTGGAGTTCATCGCGCTTACGAGCGTTTTGGAGGACCGCTCCCTGGTTAAGGCCGTTAAGGCTGGCGCGATCGGCTTTTTGTTGAAGAACACAGAGGCAGACGAGTTGTGCCGCTGCATTAAAGCGGCCGCACAGGGGGTCGTGCAGCTTTCGCCAGAGGCCTCGCGCCGACTCATGGCAGCGCTTCAAGCCCAGGACCCCGTGGAGGATTTGACGGAGAGGGAGTTGGAAGTTCTCATCGCTCTTTCCGCAGGGCTCTCGAACAGCGAAATCGCCGAATCGCTCTCAGTAACGGAGAAGACGGTGAAGACCCATGTGAGTCACGTCTTGAGTAAGCTCAATGTTAAGTCGAGGACTCAGGCTGCCATCTATGCATGGCAGACGGGGTTGGTGGGAAAAGGGCAGGCGCCCCCTAGGGGACACCTGCGCGGCTGATTTGGCAGGCTCGCTACCCTTGTAGTCGCTTTGCGGCCCTTATGCGATCTCTGAATTCCCGGACGAGATCGCTGGATGAAATCACGCCAACAACCTTGTTGTTTTTGGTGACCACCACGCGGTGGATGCC
>CAZVVF010000140.1:0-8249 GCA_964630575.1 uncultured Burkholderiales bacterium
CACAGGCTGCGCCGATTGGCAAGCCGACAACATCCTAGAAACCGTTCTCTCCGGTACTCTGCCCAAAGAGCGGGCCCTGCGCCACCTGGTGACGGGGATTCGCGCCTGTGCTTCCTCTCCGAATGAAGCCGTCAAGTGGAGTTGCGGTCGCGCTGAAGTCGACTTGGCAAGAAACTGCCGAGTGACCGAGCAGCCCCCCTCGGCGCTCTTTTCTTTGACGGCCTCGCGACCGGCGCGGTCTCGCTCTTGGTCCAAGGTTCTGACCTCATCTGTCAAGGAGTTGTCCAAGGGGGTGGTGGAGGAGTTCGACGCTCTGCACTCCCGCTGTTGGTTGTGTCCTATTCCCATCACCATCGACGGTGTGCGAATGCCCGCTGGGGTAGACCTGGTGAAAGGGGGAGGGGTGAAGAGGAAGTTGCTGAGGCTGACGCGGCGCGAGGACGGTTACATTCTCTCGGCTTGTCTCGGTTACCGCTACCTCAATGAGCCTGAGACAGAAGCGACGCTGGTGCCTTTTTCTCAGTCCTCGGAGGTTTCGCCAAGCTCCGAGTCTCCCTATCGAGTGGCCAAACTGGTGCATCGCTACGAGACTTTTCTCACCTGGGCTCGGACAGACCGTGGCTATCGAGGTGCTGTCGCCTTGATCACACATCCTTTCGCAGAGTCCCAGATCGAGCTGCTGCACGATGGAGTGGTGATTCAGAGTCACCCACTGCCCGGCCTGACCATCGAGCCCCCCCTGTTTCCGCTCTCCCGAGGAGGTTCGCAGCCGCCCTTGGCGGTTCGCTTTATCTTTCCGCTGAGCCAAGAACAGCTAGACCTCAGCGGCTTCGCCGTTCAGGAGAGCGTCTCGATCAACGAGATGATGTACGCCTGTTTTCCACCTCTTTTGGAGATGGCCGATGCCCTGATCGAACAATCGAAGGCTTTCAACTACCTTCCGTACACACCCCTAGAGATGGCCGCGTTCAGGATAGGCACGGCCAGTGGCGCTCTTCTTCTCGGTGCGGTCACTCACGGTTTAGGCTTGCCCGTTGTGGCAGGTACTGTTTGGGCCTTTGTGGCTATCAATCGCGCTCAGTGGCAGCGCCAGCTTAGAATCATGATGAAGGCCTTGCGCGATCGACTCCAAGACAATCTCAAGGCTCGCGACGAACACCCCTCAAACGGGCCGAGGGGATCGGGGGACGCTCTCAGCCCTTAGTTCAAAATCTCACAGGCGCTGCCGTTTTCAGGGTCTTGTCAGGCTAGAGTACTACTCTGCAAGGGTGAGGGTTTCGCTGTCTAAAATATCACGAATGGCTTCGCCGCCGAGGCTCGCGGGCTCGGATGTCGCGCCACTGGATACGGATTCGCAAGCGCTCCAGGCCAGCCAGCCGAGCGATAGGTTTCAGTTTTCTATCGGTACCGCCGTTTTTGCGGGACTATCTCTTTTGGGAGTGGCCTGCGCCACCAACCCACAGCCAGCAGCAGCCAGTGAGGCTTGGGTGGAGGCACCACCGGAGGCCGACCTGTGCTTGCGCAAAGACGCCCCTGTGGGACGGGTGATCGTGGTCGATAACTTCTGGGAGGCGGACAAGAATACCACCCACGGCGAGATCGTGGAGGCCGAGTTGAAACGGCACCACCAGACCGAGGGAAAAGACGCCGATGTCGTGGTGGAGAGGCAGCACGTGAGCCTATGGGGAGGCGAACACGGTATCAAAGAAGGTAAGCCAGGAGCCCTGGAGTCCTATCTTCGGGACCATTTTGCTGGTCGCATGACCCGAGACGCCGAGGGCCTGCAGCGCATCCTCGATGGCGATGGCCCCCGCGGGGTGATCAACCAGTCTCAGGGAGCCTCCGAGAGTCGTGCGGTGGACGCTCTCTACTACAAAGCCTTGCGCGAAGAGGATTTCGGAGACCGTTTGCAAGAGCAGTTAGGCCTGAAAGCGACTCCTCTGGAGACTCAGTCGCAAAAGAAGTCGCTGATGGAGAATCTCGTTCGAGCAGCCGATGATATGTACTCTCAGGATGAGACGGTGAGGTCGGCTCGAGAACGGCTTCGAGAGCTTCAGGACCAACTCGACCAAAGAGGTTTTATCCACGTCATATCGGCAGGCAATCAGGGCTATCTCTCTCGAGAGATGCAGAGCCTCGGGGTCGCTGTTCCGCAAGATTTCTTCACCAACGATCTCGCGAGCTCCCACTCCATCATTGTGGGAGCCGCCGACAACGATAGCCAAGAGGTTCGAGGCACTCGCTACGGGGTCGCCGAGTTGGCCTCTCCCAACGCCGGGGCTCATCTTTCCGCTGATGCTGTGGCGCGTCCGATCTTGGTCGATGGCCAGCAGGGGCATCATTTCGGCTCCTCCTATGCCGCCCCTCAAGTGAGTAGCACGATCGTCGACCTGATCAAGGTGGACGGCGGTATCACGCGAGAGGAAACGCTGCAGCAGCTTCAGTCCTCCGCGATCGCTGTTCCTGGCGCCGAGAGTTTCCTGGGTGCCGGAGTGCTGGGACAACCCGCCATGCTCCTTTGTGATTGATGCTCTCGGCTGAGCGAGTGCGAGACTGGCTAGCGATATCGAACGGCTGAAGCGGAGAGGTTCGCTGAGGGAGGTCTCTGGCCTCGGGCCACAGGTCAACATTACAATCCGGTAATGTTGCTTTGAGCTAAAAGGGTCGAGTCGTTCGGAACCTAAGAGATATCGTGGTGAATATTCTATTGGTCGAGGATGACCTCGAAGCGTGCAGATACATCGCGAAGGGGCTCGAGGAGAGCGGGCACTCTGTCGATGTTGCCAACGATGGAGAGAGCGGCTTGGCTTTGGCTTTGAGCGTTTCCTACGACGTTATCATTCTAGACAGAATGCTGCCCAAGCTCGATGGAATGGAACTTCTCCGGCTTCTTCGTGAGCAAAAACTTCCCACCCCGGTGCTCATTCTCAGCGCTCTTGGAGACGTCGATGACCGAGTGGAGGGACTGCAAAAGGGCGGTGACGACTATCTGGTCAAGCCCTACGCTTTCTCTGAACTCTTGGCTCGCTTGATGGCGCTGTCCAGGCGAACGCGAGCTCTCTTGGAGAAACGAGACTTACAAGTCGGCGCCTACAGGCTAGACAGGCAGTCGCAGAAACTCGTTCACGCCAACGGGCGCTCTGTGGACCTTCAGCCTCAAGAGGTCAAACTTCTGGAGATTTTGATGACCAACGCTGGCCGTGTGGTCACTCGGTCCATGCTTTTGGAACACGTTTGGGACCTTCATTTCTCTCCCCAGAGCAACGTCGTGGACACCCAGGTCTGTCGACTGCGCAACAGGATTTCGGGTCTCCACGAGTCAGCGAAGTCGAGCATCGAGACGGTGCGGGGAAGCGGATACCGTTTTCTGCGATGAGTCTCTTGAAGCCGCGTTACCTCCTCATCTGGCTCTTCGTTTTTCTCCTGGCCATGCTCTTTACCAATCTTGGGGCCAACGGGCTCCTTGAGGACAATGAGGCCCGTTTCTACGAGATCTCTCATTCCATGGCACGATCGGGCGATTGGCTAACCCCTCGTCTCAGCGGCGTGGTTCACTTTCACAAACCTCCTCTGACCTTCTGGGCCGTCGGCTCGAGCCTTCGTGTCTTCGGTTACTCAGAGTGGGCGGGGCGTCTTCCCGTGGCTTTGGCGAGTCTGCTCCTGGTTTGTCTCACGGGCTTTTTGCAGAAGCGGCCTCTCGAAGGGTCGCTCTGGACGGCGCTCATTTTGGTGACGAGCGTGGAGTATTGGTTTCTCTCAAGACTCGTCCTTACGGATATGTTCCTAGCTTTGACTGTGGGCCTGGCTCTGTTCGCTTTCTGGCGCCTCAAGAGTTCGGACTCTGCGAGGTGGGCGGTACTCTTTTGGGTGAGCCTCGGTCTCTCTTTCCTCACGAAGGGTCCGGTCGGTCTCGCCGTAGTCTCTCTGACAGGGGGCTTTTACTCACTCTTGGGCGGAAAGTACCCTTGGAAGCGGCTCTTTCAATGGGGGCCGGTTCTGACTGGGGTCGGGGTTGCGACGCCTTGGTATCTGCTGGCCTGTCTCAAGTTCCCAGGCCTCTTTTCCTATCTCTTCTTTTTCCAAACCGTGGACCGAGTCTCTACCGAGGTTCACGGGCGAGGTGGACCTATCTGGTTCTATTTGCCCGTTATTTTGCTTGGCTTTTTTCCCTGGTCTGGCGCTCTTTGGGTGGCGTTGAGAGAGGCCTGGAAGAGACGCGATGACTTCGATCGCCTTCTTTTGGCCTGGGTCATCGGTCCGCTCTGCCTTTTCTCGTTGTCCGGTTCCAAGTTGCCGACCTACTTGCTTCCCCTCTTTCCCGCGTTGGCGCTTCTCGTGAGCAGAGTGATCGAGAAGGAGCGCTCACGAAGGCAAGCGGCCATCTCCTGTGCCTTGGGGTTCGCTGCCTTCAGCGTGGCTTTGGTCGTGTTTATAGAGCACGGGTTGCCACCGGAGTTGCTGGCGGCCCGCTTTGAACTGCTAGCGGTGGGGGTCGCATCGAGTGTCGGTTCTTCTCTAAGCCTTTGCCTGACTTGTTGTCACCGAGACAGAGAGGCGCTCGCTACGGTGGGCTTGTCCTTTGCGGTTGTTCTTCTCTTCCTGAGCGGAGGTCTGGCAAAGTGCGATGCCTCATACAGTTCCCGGGAACTCTCGGGGGCTCTCGTGTCGGCTGGCCTCGATCAGGATGTGATCGTTGCAGAATACAAGGACCACCTCCACGGCCTACCCGTGTATCTCGGTCGCAGAGTTGTGCAGATCTCCTTTCCTAGGGAGACTCGCTTCGAACAAGATGACGAGTACAAGCCGTTCTTGTTCAAAGACCTTGAGAGCTTCAGGAACTCCCTGGCTCCGGACCAGAAGTTCCTCCTGATCATGTCCAAGTCCGACTACGACGAGAAGCTCTTCCCGGGGCTTGTGGCCGAGCGAATTGGGAGATGGTTCGTCCTGAGGTCCCAACCTGGTGACGGCGACCTCGCCGACTCGTGAAGCGGTCCGGTCCCTTGAGCGAGGTGAGTCCATTCCCATCCAGGAGATGAGGTTCTGGGCCCGAAGTCTTGGCGGGCAAGAATCCTGAGTGAGAAGTGAGTAAAGATCGTGAGTTTGAGTGAACCCCCTGAGGTATTGAGTAGGGTTGAGCAGTTAGCTCTCCAGTGTGGGATAGAAGGGGAACACAACCACAAAGCTGCCCAGTTTGTCATCTGCTTCGGTCTTCCAGAAGGTCGAACTCAGGACGTCTACGTCAGCGACTCCTCGCTGGAGCCGGAGGTCCCCGTGATCACGGTGCACTCAACCTGCCTGGTTGTGGACAAGGGCTTGTTTAAGGGCATCAGCAAGACGATGGCTTTGGAGCTGTTGTTGTTCAACGAACGGCTCAATTTCGCCCGGTACGGCGTCCAGGAAGACGACGAGAGTTATATCATCGTCGCCAGCTACGATCTTTTGCTCAACGCCTTGGACCCGAGAGGGTTTGAGGTCGCCTTGGAATGCGTGGCGACGGCTGCCGACAGCTATGAGGCAAGATTCGGTCAGGACCTGTTTTAGGCGAGACCCTCTCCCATCAACAAAGCGCCGCGTCCACAGAAGTCAGCGCACCATGCAGGCAGCCTATGATCGCTGGGAGGCCTCGTTCAGCGCCCGGCAGCGACCGAATTGGGTTCGGTGCCGGGCTCTTTGAACTCTTACGAAGTGACTCCTAGCATCTCGTTCAAACGCCGACCTGCATTGGAGGCCGAGGTTCCAAGGATGGACTCAATCTCGCGACGAGCGGCCATACGGATCCTCTGTTTGAACTTTTTCTCTCTGGGATTGAGCTCGGCAGCCTTTTCCACCAGAGCGATCTCTTTGAGTACCAAGAGCCGACAGCCGTAGTCCCCTTCGTGCAAAAGTTCTGTCCAGCGAGCGATGCGCTCCACGGGATCGGTCTCTCTGAGATCTTGAATCTCACCGAGGTTTTCCATGACGTTGTCGAGTTCTTCTTCCGTGGCGAGTTCTCTCACGCCTCGCTTTTCCAGTTGGTCAATGGGTATTTTGAGAAGGTCATTCCCCCGTCGTGGCTCTAGGATTGCAAGACCGATCTGCTGATCGAGAATGGTTTCGATCTTGAGGTCTTTGATTTTGCACAGGCCGCGTCCGGGGACCATGACCTCCTGACCTATATCGAATTTAGTAGTAGTGGTAGTAGTTGGCACGATGGCTCCTTTCAAAGTTGCGTTCCGCTTAGAGGCGGAACAGATCCGTCAAATTTCCACAAGGGACTTCGCGAGTGGGGAACTGGACTCTGACGAACTGGAGCAGGGAGCACTCACTCTAACCTGTCCGTTAGGCATGGTGGTCATGATAGCAGAGATTGGGGACTAAGAGCAACGGCGAGTGTCAGTCGGTCCAGATCCTCTGAGTGCACAGGTCGCTTTTCCTTTGTCTCGTATGCTCGAATATGATTCTTCAAAGTGTCGAGCGATTCTGTAAGCGAGGATCCCATCACCCCTTTGAACTGCCTATCGTTCAACAGTTGGAGACGATCGAGTTCTCCTCACCGGTGACGTTTTTTGTCGGGGAGAACGGGACCGGAAAGTCCACTCTACTGGAGAGCATCGCTATCGCCGCACGGTCGGTGGCTGTGGGGGGGACAGACCTGGAGGCGGATCCTACGCTACAAACCTCACGCGATCTCTCGGAGCAACTGCGTTTGAGCTGGACGCGAAGGACCAAGCGAGGCTTCTTTCTGCGGGCTGAAGATTTCTTCGGCTTTGCCCAGCGGATCGCTCAGTCCCGCCAAGAGATGGAAGACCTTGAGCAAGAGTTTGAGGGAAAGTTCGAGGGCTACGCAAAACAGTTGGCAGTCGGTGTTGCCAGAGGGCAGAACCAAGCTCTGGAGCGCTATTCGCAACTGCAGACGAGCTCTCACGGCGAGGGCTTCCTCCACCTCTTCCAGGAGAGGTTCGTGCCGGAGGGACTCTATTTCTTGGACGAGCCTGAGGCTGCCTTGAGTCCCCAGAGGCAGCTAGCGCTGTTGGCTCTCATGAAGGATTTGGTGGAGGAACGGGCTCAATTCATAGTCGCCTCTCACTCTCCGATCCTTATGGCTTTCCCCGGGGCTACTCTCTTGAGCTTCGACCGAGTGCCTCCGGAACCCGTCGCTTGGGCTGAGCTTGAACACGTGCGCCTGACTCGGGATTTCTTGACCAACCCAGAGCGGTACCTTCGATATCTTTAGCCTCCCACGATCCGGGCCGGCCTTGCGCGAGTCGTCAGGCTAGGTGCGATTGGAAGAGATGATATTGGAGAGCTCTGTTAAGAAATTGGAAGCTCGATAGGGCTTCTGAATGAACTTCCCGCATCCCAAGGCCTGTATGTCGGTCATGATGTCATCGTTGGCATACCCGCTGGAAAAAAGAACGGGAACTCGGTCACTGATATCGCGCATCAGGGCGTAGGTCTCGAAACCGTTTAGGCCGGGCATGGTGATGTCTAGAACCATAGCCTTGAGGTCTTGGTGTCTCTTGCGATAGATGTCGATAGCGGAGCCGCCATCGATGGCGCAGACAACATCGTATCCCGCGCGGCGGAGTATCTTCTCGGCCACATCGATGACGAGTTCGTCATCGTCGACCAACAGGACCAGTCCCTCTCCCATTGTCCACTGTTCCGTGCTCTGTGGTTTTTCTGTGGGGGGGCTCAAGGTCGCGTCTGCCGCTGGAAAGTAGACCGTGATCGTGGTTCCTTCGGCCAACTTGCTCTGCACCCCGAGGGAGCCACCGTGAGACAAGACGATCCCCCGAACGGCGGCCAACCCCAGACCTCTGCCAGTGAACTTGGTGGTGAAAAACGGGTCGAAGATTCTCGCTTGTGTTTCATCGCTCATCCCCACGCCTGTATCGCTCACCGCCAGGAAAATGAAAGGCCCAGGGGAGCCGTTGTGGTGGCCGATGGATGTGTCGTAAACCTTCGAACAGGAACCGATCTCCACGGAAACGGCACCGTCTTCCACGGTGCTCACGGCTTCAATGGCGTTGGTGAGAAGGTTCATGACGACTTGTCTCACCTGAGTGATATCGCCTTCTAAACGGGGGAGATTCTCTTCGCTCGTGGACCGGATATTGAGGTTTTGGGGAACGGTAACTTTCAGGAAGCCCAAGATCTCTTCCACCAGTTGAGGGAGCTGGATCGATTGTGAAGCGACCGTATTTTTACCGGTGTAGGTCATCAGTTGATTGCAGAGCTCCGTCGCGCGGCGACTGGCCAAGAGAACC
>CAZVVF010000141.1:0-1828 GCA_964630575.1 uncultured Burkholderiales bacterium
CGGGTCTCTACCAAAAGGTCGCGAGCAACCCCATTCGACCGAGCGCCCAGGAGCGCCGAAGCAATCCGCGATCGAGTTGCGCCAAGCTTCGCTGGGCCATACGGGCCGAGCTCTAAGACCCCTCCAGCAAGGCTCAAGCTCGCGCTCTCGCGCGGCTATCGATCTCGGCTCTGCTTCAGTTCCCGGGCCAACTCCCGCTTGGTGTCCTTCTCGTGGATGCTCGCCCTCTTGTCGTGCAATTTCTTACCGCGAGCCAAGGCGATTTTACACTTGGCCAGTCCGCGATGGAAGTAGAGTTCCAAAGGAACAACGGTGAGGCCCTTGGCCTCCAGGCCTCGCGTGATCTGCTCGATCTCCTTGCGATGGAGAAGAAGCTTCCTGGGACGAGTGGGCTCGTGATTGTTCCGGTTTCCGTGCTTGAAGGGTGCGATGTACAGTGACATCAACCACGGCTCACCGTTTTTGATATCCACAAAGCTGTCCACAACATTGCAGTTGCCAGCCCGAAGCGACTTCACTTCGGTGCCGGTGAGAACCAGGCCGGCATCGTATTTGTCGATAAAGTGATACTCATAGCTCGCCTTACGATTGCGCGCTATGGTTCGGTCTCCGGATTTTTTTGTATCAGTCATGCCCAATTGACTCCATAAAGTGCAGAATACTTCTTCTTGAGATAATCCACGAACGGCCCGGTTCGAATCTCGTGACCGAGGACTTTCTGCATCAGACGCTGCGGTTCATAGCGAGAGCCGTGACGGTATATGTTCTCGATGAGCCAATCCAACAAGGGACGAAAGTTCCCATTCTCGTGGTCTTTCTCCAGGTTGGGAAGCTCCGACTCGATGCGCAACCAAAGGTCGGAGGCGATGAGATTGCCCAGAGCGTAGGTGGGAAAATATCCCACCAGTCCATCGGACCAGTGAATGTCCTGAAGACAACCGTTGGCATCATCGGGAACCTCCACTCCCAAGGACTCTCTCATTTTTTGGTTCCAAAGATGAGGGATGTCCTTGGCTTCGATCTCTTTGGCCAGAAGGGCGCACTCCAACTCAAAGCGGAGGATAACGTGAAGGGAGTAGGTGACCTCGTCGGCCTCAACTCTGATCAGGCTGGTTCGGACCCGGTTCGCCGCAGAATAGAAATCCTGCCAACCGTATCCCATAGCCTGCTTTGGAAAAAGCTCTCTCACTTGTGGATAGGCCCACCGCCAGAAGGGAGCCGAGCGCCCTACCAAATTCTCCCACAAGCGGCTCTGGCTCTCGTGCACACCGAGGGAAGTGCCACCTCGCAAGGGGGTAAACTCGAGGTCTTGGGGGGAATGAAGCTCATAGAGCCCGTGACCTGTCTCGTGGAGAGTGGCAAAAATGGCGGTCCCCACCTCATCCTCGTGGTATCGCGTCACCAACCGAACGTCGTGCGACGAATTCGCAGAACAGAACGGGTGAGTCCCCTCATCGATTCGATTGATGTCCGGGTAACCCAATGCCCGGGCTAAGCGCCTCGCGAGGCGAGCCTGGGACTCCACATCAAAAAGCTGATCGAGCGGCCCATCGGCCACGGCTCGGCTGTGGTCGGACTCAGCGATGAGCCTAACACCTTCCACCAAATGCGGGCGGAGTTCAGCGAAGAGCTTGGTCAAAACAGAGGTCGTCATCCCTGGCTCGAACTCGTCGATCATCGCGTCGTATGGATGAGCCTCATATCCGATCTGGCGCGCCTCCTCACGTTTGAGGTCGAAGACTTTTGTCAGATGAGGTTCGAAGTGAGAAAAGTCATTGGTCTGCTTCGCCTGACGCCAGGCCTCAAAGGCCGCAGCGCAGGTGAGACT
>CAZVVF010000141.1:1838-8243 GCA_964630575.1 uncultured Burkholderiales bacterium
GTTGCTCTACCAATTCGGCTGTCACCGAAGTCGCTCGTTGACGGTCCCGCAACCAGCGGGTCAAGCTGTGAGCATCGATCGACTCCGTGTCGTCTCCGAGTTCGTCAGCGGTGCGCTCGAGCAGTTCACCAAAAGAGGGGCTCACGAGTCGCTCGTGAGCCAATCGAGCCAGCGCCGCTTTCTGACGCCCTCTCACCGCGACGGCTCCAGGCGACTTCGTCATCATGATCTGCTGGTCCCAGCCCATGAGCCGACTAGCGTTGTGCAGGTGACAGATAGTCTCGCTCTCTTTTCGAAACGCTTCCAATACGCTCATACAGTTTACCTTTCGTGAGAACCACCTCTAGCCGATGGTGGCCCGAAATAAAAAGTCGCCACCACCCTCTACCGGCTGGAGACGACCACGCTTTCCCAAACTGTCCGAAGGTGGAGTTCTTAGTGCTCGGACTCGGTTTTGGCCCATTTCCTCGGTTGGGTCCCGCCGGTGAGAAAGGTCAAGATGGCACCCGCCGTCCCTATGGCAAGAAGCACCTGTAAACCGTGGACGATAGAGACTCCTAAGGCGTGGGCGAAACTTGGGTTAAAAAAATCTTCAAATAATGTAGGCATTTCGGTCCTTTACTTCTCAGCTTGAGCTTTGCGGCTCTTTGCTTTTTTCTTTTGCTGGCTGACCCTGTTGTTGTATGCGTTCACGATCCGTGCCACATAGTTTCTGGTCTCCGCGTAAGGCGGAATCCCACCGTGAGAGTCCACCGCACCAGGCCCAGCATTGTAAGCAGCTAGAGCATAATCTAAACGACCAAAGCGGGTCAACTGTTGGGCCAAATAGCAAGCGCCACCGGCCACATTTTGGTCGGGATCGTGGCTGTTGCTCACCCCCAGCATCGCAGCCGTTCCCGGCATCAGTTGCATGAGGCCCTGAGCCCCCACTCGCGACGACGCCACGGTACTAAAATTCGATTCCTGGCGGATCACCTCCTCGACCAACATCGGGTCAAGGTTGAAGCGCTTGGCGTGTTTCTCGATAACGTCGCTCAAGTCCACACGCTTGGAGCCCACGCTCACGATGCGACTGGGCAACTCCTGACAGAGGCTGTGCTTGTAGGAGACGGTGGCAGGGACCTTGAGCTGACTCAGGGAGGTCGCCTTTCGGAGTGTGGGCCGAGGGGCCAGATTGTAGATGTTCCCGCTCCTGCTCGTCCTCATGGTCTGCCGGAAGTGCTGGGCTCCAGCATTGGTATACGAGTTGACAGTCTGCCCGCCGTGGGTGCTTCCACCAGCGCGATAGACCTCGTCCGCTGTTGCTACAGTTGCAAGAATCGCCGTCCCGAGGAGGACCGTTGTGCATGCGCTCAAAATATTTCTCATAACCTGCTCCTCCGCTTAGAATTGTCTCAGCGGAGTCACAATCCTGCTCGTAGAGACTTGCCGGAGAGCAGATTTTTCTGGTACCCCGAGATGAGACTCGGCCAGAAGCCGAGATAGGTCGCAAAGACTAAAGGGAGAAATCGTTTGAAGTGCCCCAGATGCCAAGGGAGTGGACAGTGTGCAGAGTGCTCAGGCAAGGGCTCTGTGGAATGCCCCAGCTGCTCAGGCAAAGGTCAAAAGACCACCTCCCGAGGTGCCTCGTACCCTTGTAAAGCGTGCTCGGGAGAGGGCAGCGTTGAGTGTCCCAAGGAGTGCAGCTCCTGCAACGGCAGTGGAGAGATCACAGAGCAACTCCAAAATGAAACGCGCGAGAAGTACATACCAAAGTTCGCCAACCTCAGTCCGGCCAACGCAGCGACTGTGCAGCTCATCATTCTCAATGTCGCCATCTACGGCCTTATCTACGTCGCCCCGGGGTCCTTCGGCTATCTGAGCCTCGGACGAGCCTCCCTCGCTCTGGGTTACTACTGGACTATCATCACCTCTTCGTTTGTTCATTACGACGGTTTGCACTTACTGCTCAATATGGTGTTTCTTTGGTACTACGGCCCCGTACTCGAGGGTATCCTCGGTAAGCTCAAGTATTTGGGAGTCTACCTATTCTGCTCTCTCACCGCAGGCGCGGTGTCCTGGCTCGGAAACATCACCCTCGACGGCAATGTATCCGCCGGGGTCGGTGCCTCGGGACCTCTCTACGGGATCGTCGGTGCGCTGCTGGGCATTCATCTACGCTGGAGAATCGTTCAGGCCTCAGGCGCCCCGCGACTGGCCACTTGGGCCTTCGGTCTCATGATCGTGGGGTTCGGCCTCTCCGCGACCTCGTTGAATTTTCTCGACAACTGGGGCCACCTTGGTGGCGCTCTAGGCGGCCTTGTCTTGGGCTATCTGATGCCCAGACCCACAGGGCGATGAGTCCAAGGTTTGCCTCAAGGACTCCTTGACCCCGAGCAATCGCCCGGACCAGTGAGCGGTGCGGTGGCTCCAAAGGTTCAAAAGGTCGACGCGCAGTTGCTCGAGAGCAAACATAGAATCCATCAAAAAGACTCGCGATCGCTTACCCACCACCGCGAACAAGGCCCGTCCCAGCCCGCTGTCCTGGAGCAAGAGGACGCCCACCACCAAAGCCCCGCCGAAAATCAAGAGTCCGGTACCGAATCGCAGGCCGAGGTTCGAGCAGATGAGGGACTCGCCCAACAGCAGACTCAGGCTCGCGACCACTCGTAGAGTTCCTCGGCCCAAGAGTTCCGACTTCCCCGTCGCCCACCACGAGGACGACACATCCAAGCCTCCCCAAAAGGCCACGAAGACTCCAACCGTCACCAGATTGGCGGGCACATTGGCAAAGGCTAGAAAGCCAACAAAGACAGCCCAGAAGAGCAAGACCGTTCGCTCCCTCAAACGCGCCTCGCGCTCAGGACAGGAAAAGGCGCTCGCCCGCTTCGTTCGAGAGTGGAAGTAGGTCTCTCGATCGAGAACCAAAGGCTCGACAAAGGGAGGGTCCGAGCCGTGCTTCGGCTCGCGTTCTAGGCTCAATGGGCTGCTCAAGAGAAGCACCGTGCGATACGACAGTTCATGGGTTACCTCGAAGATAGATTCCGGTCCAAGCCAGGATAGCCCAATCCACCTGAGCGGATCTGGAAAATCAGCTAAGGGAGGTTAACGTTTGTTAACATGGTCTCACTCGAGAACCCGAACCGAACCGGCCTTCAAGCCCACCGAAGCGGCCTTCAATCGGCGCTGAAGCACCAGCCAGCTCACGCTCCCCCAAATCGTCAAGACAACCATCTGAAACATGTGCAGAACAACCGCAGCCTGAACAGCGGGCACTTTATCGGCCCCAACCATAACCAGAGCGGCCAAGACCAATCCGTGATACAGACCCGGTTGAGTGGGTGCTGTGGCGGGAGTGAAAGCCAAGAGAATCAAGGCCATCGCCAGAGTGTCCACCGAAAAGAAAGACTCTAAGATAAACTCCGTGTGGACGGTAAAGGCAAGCCAGGCCAAGAGCCCCCAAAGTAGGGCGATCTTCCCACCGGGATGAGTCCAGCTCTGAGAGAGGTCGGTGAGCGTCCGATAGACATAGCTCGACACGGCCTCGCCACGAAGCCACGGAAGTCGACCCAAAAGACTACCGACCCGGTCAGCCACCCCTCGTCGCGCCCGTATCAAGAGCAGCAAAACAATGGCCGACAAAACCGTCGCGAGCGTCACCCCCAAAAGACGAGAGCTCAACTCGGCTCCGTGGGTCACGCCAAAAAGCAGGACCGCCCCACCCAGAAACAGGATTCTCAAGAGGTTATCGGCCAGGCGCTCCTGGACGACACCCGAGGTGCCATACTCGGCGGCGACCCCAAAGCGGGAGAGCAAGAAGATTCTGAGAGCCTCGCCAACACGGCCCGGAATCAAGAGGTTCCCAGCGTGAGCCACCCCCATCGTGTGGAAACACAACCAGCGATCGGCTCGGTAGCTCAAGCAAGCTCTCCAGCGCTCCACGGTGATCCAGCAACCCAAGAGATAGAACACCGTCCCCATCGCGAGGTCTTTGGCGCTCAGGTTGGCAAAAGAATCGGCGATCTGAGATGGACTTAGAAAGAATAAGAGAGATGCTAAGCCAAGGGATACAGCCAAGGCAATGGACAGAATTGTCCAGCGCCCGTTGAGGGGGCTTTTGTGTGGTCGGACCGTGGCGATGCTGCTGTCTTCGAAGAAGGCTTGCTCGCCCCCCCCTATCTCCCTCAACAAAAGGGCCGCCAGTATCCCGCTCGAACCGAGCCCCATGCGACAACGAAAACTGATCGTGGGTATCACCGGTGCTTCGGCCGTGATCTACGGTATCCGATTGTTGGAAGTCCTCCAGGAGGTCCCCAACGTAGAAACTCACCTGGTGCTCTCCCGGGCAGCGGGCATTACACTGCGTCTGGAATGCCCCGATTGGTCCCTTGAGCGCGTCAAGGCCCTAGCCGACGTCTCCTACAAGGAGTCCGATATCGCCGCCGCCATTGCCAGCGGCTCCTATCCCATCGAAGCCATGGTCGTCGTTCCAGCCTCCATGAAAACGGTGGCCCAGATCGCCACCGGTACCGGTGAGACGCTCCTGCACCGAGCCTGCGATGTCACGCTCAAAGAGCGGCGCCCGCTTTACGTCGTCCCTCGCGAGACCCCACTCCATCTCGGGCACTTGAGGAATCTCACAACTCTAGCCGAACTGGGTGTCACCATCGTCCCTCCGATGGTGGCCTTCTATCACCAACCCAAATCGGTTCTGGACATCGTCGACCACACGGTGGGGAAGCTGCTCGATCTCCTGCAGGTCCAACACCAACTCTTCAAGATCTGGCAGGGCCCGGAGAGCGTCAGCGGAGCGGACTCCAGCCTCTAGGGACTTGGGCTAAGCGTGACTTCCGGTGTGGGAAAGACCTTGGGCAATCCCCCTGGCCCGGTACAATCGGCCAGGTCGTATTTGACCCCGGCGAAGATTTTCTCAAAGGACTCTCGCTTCTCGCTGAGCCTAGCTTCGGTCGTGGTACAGGTGAGCAGCACTCCAGAACCATCGGGGCGAATGTGCAAAAAGAGCATCTGCCCCAACACATCCTTGGAGAAGCGGTTCTCTCTGAGGGTGACTACCACGGGAAGGTCTGAGGCGCTCCAGGGCTCCACAATGGTGGCAACGTCGGCCAGAGTCTTGAGTTGCTCGTCAAACATCGCTTGGGGATCGCTCAGCTCCGAGGCGGTGAGACTCTTGGCCACTACGGAATCCCTGAATCCGTCTTCCAAAGGCCCCAAACAAACGACGTCAGAGCCCTCCAGCTTTTCCCGTATCTCCCATTCCTTGGGCACGTGAAAGCAGTATCCGATCCCATCTTGCTCCACCCGAACGTGTCCCTTTAGATCGACCTTTTCAAAGGAGACATGGCTGCCGCAACCTGCTAGCAGAAAGAAGAGAAGGGACACAAATATCAAGCGAAGAGTATGGTGTGGTCGTTTTGGCACGGCGCGGCCGTTCGACGCTGGTTCAACAGAACACCTGCAACTCTCAGAGATTTCTGTGTCTGAGTAGGCTATTATCGCATTCTATTCGAAGAGACCGGCCGAATGGGTACTAACACCTCGAAAAGCCTCTTTGACCAAGCTCTCAAAGAGATTATGGCTGGCAACTTCGTCACAGCCGAAATGCTTCTCCAGCAGGCCTCGGAGATCAACGAAGAACAAACAACTCTGTACGCAGCCAGTTGGGCCGTGCTGCTGGCTATGCGCGACCGCTCAGAGGAAGCGATCGAAATCCTAGAAGAGCGACTGGCCGACCACTCTACGGACTCCAGCCTCCTTCTGGCCTACGGGCTGACCCTGGAAAAACAGGAACGCTTCGAAGATGCCGAGGACGCCTTTCGAGAATCTCTAGAGAGCGATCCCGAAAGCCCCGGAGCCCTGAGAGGCCTATCGGTTTGCTTGGAGCGCAAAGGCGATGTTGTGGGCGGCTGCCGTCTGGCCGCCAAGGCCTTCTCCCTGGCCCCCGACAACTTGGTCTTGGCCAAGACCGCTGCCGACCTCTTGGAAAAGGCCGGTCAAGTCAACACCGCCTTTGAGGTGGTGGAGCTGGCGGCCCACTACAACCCCGAGGATGAGGAACTCGTCACCAGCGCCGTCAAAGGCTGCCTGAGTCGCGGAGAGTCCGAGAGAGCCTGGGACATCCTCGTTCAGGTGGACGAAACATCGGCTTGGGCTGCAGGCTGGAAGGCCAGCTTCTTAGACTGGCAAGGGGATCAGGAACGAGCCAACGACCTCATCCAAAAGACCCCGACAAAATCTGGTGAGGCCGACGTCGACTTTCTCTTTCAACTCGCTTGCATCCTGATGCGCCGCGGCGAAGTGGCGGCGGCCGAGAACTACATCGAACACATCTTAGGGATCGACCCCCAGCACGCTGGGGCGCTGAGAATGGTGGCCGATTTTTCCATCGGTCGATTCGAGTACAACCCC
>CAZVVF010000142.1:0-4833 GCA_964630575.1 uncultured Burkholderiales bacterium
CCCGGTGCTCTCGGGGTGACCATAAACGGCCAGCACTATGGGCTCTATTCACCACAGAGTGAAGATTGGTCGGTGCAGGGCAACTTGGCCACAGCGAATCTGTCCGACCGTGGATACTTCTCGGTGGCTCTTCTGCCCCAAGGGGATCGGGAGACCCTCCGGCGCTTTCAGCAGTGCGCCTTCAACTTCGTTACCGACACAAGAGTCAGTTGGAGTCTTGATCAGGGTCGAGTGAAAACGAACTATGATCTCAGCACGAGTGTGTTGGAGGGGGCTCCCATGGCACCGGCGATCGCTCTCTATCGTCATCAGGTTCTCCGGACCGATGCCACCCTGGAAGATTGGTCTTTTGAAACTCCTCGCGGTGAGATGGCTGGCTTGTTTGCTGACCACTTTAGCACGGAGGTACCCTTCACAGGAGTTCTCCCTCACTTGCCCTTGGCCGATGGAGTCGATCGAAGTCTGTTGAATTCATTTCTCGACGAGGTAGCAGCCGATGGCCCTCTCTTGGATAAAGACACCTATTTCGGTGGCAAGGACCTAGGGAAGCTTGCCGCTCTTATTCCCATCGCTGAACAACTCGGTCGAGAGGACCTCAAAGAGTTGTGGCTCAACCAGATCCAGGGGCGGCTCGATGATTATTTTGATGGCCAAGCCCCCTATCGTTTCGTCTACGACTCCACCTGGGATACGCTCCTTGCCGACCCGGTGGCCTTTGAGTCGGACCGGTATCTCAACGACCATCATTTCCACTACGGTTATCTGATTATGGGCTCGGCGGTCTTGGCCCGATATCGGCCCCAGTGGGCGGCTACAAACCGTGCCTCTGTGGACGAGATGATTCTCGATGTGGCGAACCCAGACCGAGAGAGTACACGTTATCCCTTTCTTCGCCATTTCGACCCTTACGCTGGACACTCTTGGGCTTCAGGCGCTCAAAATTTCGCAGGCGGCAACAATCAAGAGTCGAGTTCTGAATCGATTCACTTTTCCTCAGCCCTACTGCTGTGGGGCCAGCAAACGGGTCAGCAACGCTGGATTGAGCTGGGAGCTTACCTCTACTCCACTGAGGTGGATGCGGTTTGGCAGTACTGGTTCGACAAGGATGAGGAGGTCTTTCCAGAGGGGTTCGTTCACCCGATCTTAGGGATCGTTTGGGGAGGCGGAGGAGCCTACGCGACTTGGTGGACAGACAACCCCGAGGAGATTCACGGGATCAATTTCTTGCCGATTCACGGTGGCTCCCTGTATCTGAGTCACCATCTCGAATCGCTGGAGCGCAACCTTGATCATCTCCGAGAACGGGCCGGTGAGGTCTTGGAGTGGAGAGATATCATTTGGGCTGCGCAGTCATTCTTGACTCCAGAACAAACCCTGGGTGAGTTTCTTTCCCAGCGGCCTCAACCTGAAGGGGGAGAGAGCCGAGCCCACATCTATCATTGGCTGGCAGGCGTCTCTCAATTGGGAGTCGCACGGACGGACATCACAGCTGACACGGCAACCTTCGCTGTTATGGAGAAGGATGGTCTGCTCTCTTACCTCGCCTACAATCCGACCGATTCGCTGCAGACGGTTCGCTTCTCTAGCGGTTTTACGCTCAATGTCCCGGCAAAAATGGTGGCCAAAGGTAGCAGTGCGGATGTCCCGGTCGATCCTGATCCGCCCTCGGATCCAACGGACCCCGAGCCTCCCGCTGAGCCACCGCAGGAAACGGGGCGTCTTCCTGTTGCAGTTCCAACAGACCTGACCTTGCCCAGCGCCGAGTCAGGACAGTGGGTCGGCAAGCCGCACAACGGCGAGGTTATCCGAGTGGAGAATCTCTGGGCTCGATTCACCGGAGGAGAGTTGGAGTTTACCTTTCCAGTCGATGCCGGGACAGGTGTTGGCGCAGCCGTCCAGGTTGAAGTACGCTCGGACTACGACGGCGATGGACAGGTGGACCGACGAGCGGTTTATCACTATTTTCCGACCAACGACGTGCCTGGATTCGAAGACTATGGTCACAGCAGAGGATTGTTGTCTGAGGTTGGTGCCTATGCAGATTTTGTTGGTGGAACTGTTGAGATCGAGTTCTGGTCACCGATTGGGGCCGCTGGAACCCAGGTCGCGAGTGAAGGTTCCCAGCTGATCTGGCCCTACGAGACCTCATCGGACTCGACACCCGACCCGACTCCGGACCCGACACCCGACCCAACGCCCGAGCCGACACCCGAGCCAACGCCGGAGCCGACACCCGAGCCAACGCCGGAGCCGACACCCGACCCGACTCCCGGCTTGACGGAGTTCAGGCTAGGTCCAGCCTCCTTGACTCAGGATGGTGTTGACCATGTCCTTCCGGGAGGTGATGGCCTCAATCACGATGGCAGCCCTTTTCGTAGCAAGAGCTGGCAAGCGTTAGGTCTATGGGGGAGTTGCCCGGAGTCTTCGCTGGAGTTTGAGCTGCTGGTGGATTCTGGAAGAAGTATCGCCAACGCTGTTCAAGCGCGGCTTCTCTACGACTTTGATGGTGATGGTCAAGTCGACAGGACGACGACCTTCGGCTACTTTCCAACCAACGATGTGAGTGGTTTTGAAAACTACTCCTCCGCGGCGGTATCGAAGCGCTCTGAGGGCTACGGTTGGCGCTCCTTTGAGAACGGTTCGGTGACACTCGAGTTGTGGAGCGCGCTAGGAACGGCACCAGCGACAGTCAGTGAGGACTCCAAGCTCGAGGTCCCGCTGGAGTAGGGGCGGCATCGCTCTGGCCTTCAATCGCCGGAAAAGGTCCTCACTCTCGCTTATAGAGACCGACAAGCCACCTGGGGCGCTTGGGCAGTGGAATGGCTCGAATCCATTCTTTGACCTTAGAGATTCGGCGGTCTCGTGAGCGAGAGTCTTGGCTTTGAGTTCGATAGCCGCAAGAGGTGCAGACCAGCTGCGAGTGCCACGGTGCCGGGAAGTAAGATTTGAGGGTTGTGATGACAGAGATCTGTTCGATGGTGTCGGTGGTGTGGAGGCGAAACCCACAGAACAAGCCGTTGAGGTCATCTGGCGCAAAGGAGCGTAAGTGATAACACGGATTGACAGTGCAGCCACAGTAGGGGCAGCGGGCAAAGTTTCGCCGTTCATCGTAGGGGACACTGATCAAAATCCAGTCTTTGGCGACTCGCGGTAACTCTTGCAGAGTTCGTTCGTAGACCCCCCAAGGAAGGTGTTCGATAACCTCGCTGGAGACGATAATGTCGAAGCTGCGGTCCTCATAGGGGAGTCTGTCGGCGCTGGCGACAGAGAGTTTGTGCCCTCGTTTCAGGCCCCACGAGATCAGGTCCTCGGTCAGCTCAACGCCTTCAGCTGTCAGGTCTCTCACTCCGCGCAGTCGATCCAAAAAGATGCCGCATCCGGCTCCCACGTCGAGCAGGGAGCTGGCGCTTTCGGGGACCATCCTTGCCAGATGGTCCATGCGCTTGATCTGGGCTGGGTCGTCTAGAAAAACCTCCTGGACGTACTGCTCTATGTCCCCCTGGTGGTTGGCGTAAAAATCGGTGCCGAAGGCGTCTAAACCCTTTTCCATCGGAGGTCTTTTGACAGCTCGATCAACTCGTCCTGGTTGACCCTCTCTGCAGGGCCCAGGCTCACGACAACGAGGAGTTCTTCACTAGAGAAAAGCCATCGCTCGAGCCAAGGGGTACTGCTATTCAATGGTGTTTGCGGTATACTCATGTTTTGGGAGGAGAGTCGAAATGAGTTTGAGCGTTCAGATACCGGGATTTGAGAAGCAGAGGATTGAGTACAAACAGGGGCTCTTTAGCAACACTCTTCTGATCGACGGGAAGCCGGCCTGCAAAGACGGGTCGAGCAAGACCGAATACCGAGTGGTCGATGACCAGGGCTCGGAACAGCGCTTCACTCTTGACGGCCCGGCCTTGGACCTCCCCACAGTCGTCTGCAATGGGGAAACCTATTATTTTGCCCCTCCGGTGAGCACCGCAAGAAAGATCTTTGCCGCTGTGTTGCTGGTGCCGTTGCTCAGTGGCGGAGCACTCGGTGGTGGCTTAGGTGGCGCGGGCTTCATGTTGGGTCTGCGAGCCTACCGTTCCAACAAACCAGCTTGGGTGCAGCACTCGACCGTGATCGGGGTCGCTCTAGGGGCTTGGCTCACCTACTTCATACTGCTCGGCGGGATCCGTTCGATGATGGGTGGATAGGCCATTGGGACTCAAAGCCTTCTGAGATCAGGACTCCGACCGCCGTAGGCACAATCCGCTATGGCTTCGGGGCTAGGCCCAGAAGGGCCGTTTCGATCTCGCGTAGGAACTGTTCGGCAACAAAGGTACTTTTTGTAACCAACCCTTGAACTTGTTTGTTGAGGGCCTCCCGTTCCATATTGTCAATGGTTCTTGCCGTCAAGATGAGAATGGGCACGTCTTTTAGTTTTTCTTTTCTGCGAAACTCATCGACGACATCGAAGCCCGAGACTCCCGGCATGTTCAAGTCCAGAATGACGAGGTCCGGTCTTTTCTCATAGGCCAGGTCGATGGCTTCTTGTCCTCCAAGAGCTCGAAAGACGGTATAGCCCTGAGCTTCCAGAGGGGCCGCTGCGACCTCGACCGCTCTGGGGTCATCATCCACGACGAGTACATTCAAGGCCCTGGGGCCGGAGCGTCGACAGAGGCGCCTCACCGCACTCAGCAGATCTACCGGGCTTACCGGTTTCTGCAGCATCTCGTCGGCGGACATGGAGAATCCCCGCTGCCTATTCTCATCCGCCACGACCGAGACGATCACGACGGGGATGGACTTTGTTCGGAGGTTTTCGAGGACGCTCCAGCCGTCGGCGTCAGGCAGGAGAATGTC
>CAZVVF010000142.1:4843-8161 GCA_964630575.1 uncultured Burkholderiales bacterium
GGAGTCCGTCAAGGCCGGGCAGCATAAGGTCCAGAACGATAAGGTCTGGAGAGAGCCTTTCGACTTTCTCTAGGGCATCCTTGGCAGTGGCCGCGCGAACGATGTGATAACCCGCTGAGCTGAGGTGAAGCGTCAAGAGTTCGGCCGAGGGGTCCTCGTCTTCGATAAGAAGGATGGTAGGGACTCCCAAGCGCGTTCGACCGGTTGTGGTCGCGGAGGCGGGTGTGGTTGTAAGAAGGCTGGTCTCCGTGTCTTCAACAGCATGCAGCGGGAGTGTTACCTCAAGTCGAGTCCCCCGTCCGGGTTCACTCTCGAGCTTGATCTCCCCGCCCAGCAACTCCACCATTTTACGGCAGAGCGCTAAGCCGAGTCCGGTTCCCTGATGTTTGCGGTTCTCCGCTCCATCGAGTTGGTGGAAGGGAGTGAAAAGCCTGGAGAGGTCCTCCTTAGCGATGCCGATTCCCGTATCTTCGACCGAGAGCAAGACCTCTCGGCCTGATCGGCTCAGTTCGGATTTTAAGGTAACACTTCCACCCTTTGGTGTGAACTTAACCGCGTTCGAAAGCAGGTTGTACAGGATCTGCTTGAGTTTGCGCTCATCGGTTACGAAGGTTGGTATCGTCTCGTCGCACTCGAGAGCCAAGGTGAGGCCCTTTTTACTGGCCTGATCTTTGACGATGACCAAGGTTCTTTCCAACAGGTCCTGGGAGTTTACTTCAGAGAGTTCTACTCGCATCTCGCTGGCTTCGAGCTTCGAGAGGTCGAGAATGTCGTTGATCAATGAGAGAAGGTGGCGGCCCCCATCATAAATTTCACGACAATAGTCGGCTTGCTGCTCGGTGAGTTCGCCGAGAATACCATCTTTCATCAATTCGGAGAATCCGATGATGGCGTTGAGAGGAGTGCGGAGTTCGTGAGACATGTTGGCGAGAAACTCTGATTTTAGGCGGTCCGCACGACGGAGCTTCTCGTTTTGATTGCTGATTCGATGCTCACGCTCGTTGAGCTTAGAGGTAAGAAGTCTGAGTTGTTCATACTGAAGGCGATTGTGGATAGCGACGGCAACCTGGTGGGCCAAGCGTTCGGCAAAGTTGATTTGGGCGATATGGGGTTCAGACTGTGTGCCGATGGTGAGGACTCCCAGAGCCTGATCCTGGTACGTGAGCGGTACAACGAGGCCGCTTTCGGCGCAGGTGCAGAGAGTCTTTGTCGGGTCGAGACACCGGCTCTGTGCCTCGGCAGCAATGCGGGCAGCCCACGTCTGGCAGGACTCTCCAGAGAACTGTTCTGGTGTCCCGCGAGCCACGCTCAGGGAAGACTCGTCGCTCGATTTTTCGGACAGACACAGGTATAGGGGGCTCAGGTCGAGTTCGGACTCCAGCGCCTCCAGCATTTCTTCGAGGAGCACAGGTAGGGGGTCTTGGCGTTGGAGGATTGTCATGACTCGGTTCTCGCAGCGCTCGAAGGAGGCGCTGGTTTCCAGGTTTTTGTTGCTCCGAGCTAGTGCCCGTTTCTTGGCCCCCAAAGCGTGGTAGGTTGCGACGTAGTCGAGTATCAGCCCGATACAAGGCGTGAGGTAGGCGACGACTTTCAAAAAGTGCGCACTATTGAAATGGCTGTCGAAGGCGGCTCTGGAGCCGAACGCCATGTGAGCTTGAACCACAATGTCTGGGAGCACGCTGAGCCAGAGTGCCAAGCTGAAGTAGGAGGGAAATTTGCGGTTGAACCACGGGTAGATAAACAGACCGGAAAAAACGAAGAGCAAAAGGGGGAGCACATCCCACGGGCGGGTCACGAAAGAACCCTGAAACAGAGGTTCTAGCAGTCGCGGAGCTCGCGAAAAAAAATGAATGAGAGCAAAGGCTAAGGCCGCAATCGATAGGGCTGACAGCAGAACCACCTCAAAGCTCTTTGCTTTCCGGCGACCGTCGAAGAATACGAGAACTGGAAGGCAAGCGATGATGGGAACGACGGCCTTGAAGAGCCGAGATATCGACCAGCTAAAGGGAAGGAATTCGTCGTTGCCAGCTACCGTCTGGATAAATCCGTCGGCCACGAGAATGTGAAGTCCGTCCACCACGCCGGCACCGAGAAGGGCCAGTCCGATGACCGGTGTGAGAGGATGTCCAGTGATTCGAAAGTGGGTCAGGGCTAGAACGGCAATAATGACAGCCGTGACTGTCGCCGACCACTCGAAGAAGCCGTGAAGAATTGCGCCGTTAGTGGAGGCACCAGAAGAGCAGTCGACGCCAAACAGGTTGAGGAGGAACGGAGTGGCCGTAAGCAGCACGACAAGGGCGATCACCCAACTGGGCAGATGGACCGGACGAGAAGGTTTCTCCGAGTCAGGAAGTATGCTTGTCATCCTGTTTAAATCGCCCCCCAACAGGAGGCCGCTGGAGCGAACTCCTTCCCCCCCTGGCATTCTAACCTACTAACCTCGTTCTCGCGTCAGGATTTCTTGATGATTCTTGTAGGATTGAGGACCCACAGTGTGTCTAGGAGGTCTCGGTGTCAGGGCTCTGAGACATGGAACGGTGCTGGGAAACGCTCGAATCTGTGCCCTCGACAAATCGTTTCCAAATCATGGGCTGCCTTCCAGCAGCTCCGCCATCGCCTTCAAGAGGTGTTGGGGTTCAAAGGGTTTGAGCAAGGTCTTGTTGGCACCCAGGAGAGAGGCGGCGTGCAAAAGCGAATGTCCCTTTCTCACGAAACCTGAAAGGGCTATGATCTTGAGTTCGGGGGTGGCCTTCTTGAGCTCTTGAAGGGTTTCTATCCCATCCTGCTCCGGCATGAAGAGGTCGAGTAACACCAGGTTTGGTGGGTCTTGCTTTGCCGCTTCAACGGCTAGCTTCCCATTTTGAGCTTCTGTAACGCGATAGCCTGCTGATTCTGAAACCGCTCGCATCAACTCTCTTTGGGTTTCGCTGTCATCAACGATTAGAATGTGATAGTCCATCTGGCAGGCTTCTCTCCGGAGAAAGACGTCTCCTTGAGTTGAAAAATTCAGCGGTCAGCATCGACTCGCTTTCGCCGTGGCTTCAGCGGAGTGTTGAGAGCGACGGACTCGGACCCCCTTCTGGGGTACATCGAGGCCATTTCTTCAGGCAGCTTTTTAGCTATTCTCGACGGAAGTGTCGCCGTCGGCGGCGAAGGCAGCAACGGTGAGCTTTGTTGAGAATAGTCAGACTCTGACCGACCACGATTTCGGGAAGTGGGCCGACGCCGTGGCCGGAGTCGCAGGGCGTCGGTGCGATGTCCTCAAGCACATTGAGGCGCTGAACCGAGCCCTGGAAGAGGGCAATCCAGAGGTATTCG
>CAZVVF010000143.1:0-8148 GCA_964630575.1 uncultured Burkholderiales bacterium
ATAGCTAGCAACTTTACCGTGAACTCCTCAAGTTGCGTACCCACGGAATCACCAAAGACCCCACTTTGTTGTCCGAGAACCATGGAGGCTGGTACTATGAAATGCAAAGCCTCGGCTACAACTACCGCCTGACCGACATTCAAGCAGCCTTGGGCACCTCTCAACTGAAAAGAGCGGATGCAAACCTGGCGAGGCGACGCCAGATTGCCGACTTCTACGATCGCGCCTTTGCCGACACAGCAGTGAAGCCACTAGGCCTCGAAGTGCGTCAGGGACACGCTTTTCATCTCTATGTCATTCAGGTCAAAGAGCGAAAAGAGATGTATGACCACCTTCGCGCCCACGGAATCTATGCCCAAGTTCACTACATACCGGTTCACATGCTACCCTACTACCGAAACCTGGGCCATCAAGTCGGCGATCTCCCAGCAGCAGAGTCGTACTACAAAACTTGCCTGAGCCTACCGATGTACCCTTCGCTGAGCGACGAAGAGGCCCAGTTCGTGGTCGACACAGTGAGCGAATACACTTAAATTCGAAAAAAAATCCATCAGCACGAGCCTTTTCTGGCTAATCTAAACAGAAAGTGCATGAGCCTGAGTGACGGAACATAGCTTGTTCGGATAAACCTGCGTTGAAAGTTTTTTAGGGCACGCTTTTGCCCTTGATCGAGGGGCCCAAAGCGAGCATCTCCGCAGTTGCCAGCATCGAGCCAAAGCAAAGACGACTTCATCTCTCTGTAGACATCAAGACTCTCCTCTCTTAGCTTGAAAGCACTTTCGGAGAACACCATGTAAGGAGCCACCCCTAGATTGAGAAGCTCTAAGTATCCTGTCGCGTTTGGAGTAACGAATAGCACTGTCTTATAGAGACGAGCAACAACGGTGAGGCCATGAGGGTCGTCCTCCTCTTTCCATGAGATCTTCGCATCATCGAGGAAACCAGCTAGAATCGCCTGGTTCTTTTCCCTGGGATCGAAACGTACAGCGACAGTCTCCCTCTGACCAACGATTCTAGAGAGAATATCGAACGAGCTCCGAATCTGCTCATCTTGGTCCGGAAAAAGAAGCGGCAATACTATGAGCTTCTTCTGCGACTTCACCGATGGCTCTCGTATCCTCGACCAGGGCAAAGGCTTTTGAAACCTCAAGGAGACGAATGGCACATCCTTAGCCACATAGCTGTAGCCCCAAGTGAGAAATCGAGTGGCCAACTCCTTTTCGCTCCTCTCAGACCAACCTGGTCCAGTTTGCCCATAACAAGCCCCGTGCTGAAAAGTGACAAACTCCTTATCCGCCAGGCACTCAAGGCATAGCAACAAAAGAAAGTTGGGATTGTAGAGGAAGTGTCGGTTCATGTAGATCAATCGAACGTCCGCTAGCTTGGCAGCCTCATCCTTGGCTCGCTCGTAGTAGAAGGAGAAATTTTCAACATAGATTGACGGTAGCAAGAGTGCATACCGCTCCAGCATTCCCCTGTCCACCTCCCCAAAACTCTTCGCCAGAGCATCGATGAGTTCCAGGCGCATTGGTGAACACTCTACCACCGACTCTCGCTGCAGATAGTCCAATCGCAACTTCTTCACGCGCCCCAGACTCATTAGGTAATAGAGGAGCTTCTTCTGGAGGCTTGGAAACGTAACCATAGCGATCTTACTAACCCTGCTATAGGGAAAAACAAAGCGCTCTATAGCGATAGAGCAAGGGTCAGCGATCCTCGTAACACACCGACTCGCGAGAGCTTCCCCCTTGAGAATTCGATAGTACTTTTGATGATTCTCAACACTATGGATGAGATCATTATTTCCATAGGGAACAAGGAATTCGTGGTCTTCGGATAGGCCTTGAGACACCTTCACGGACCTTTGACAGTACGCAAAGAACAAATTGTGAAACGGGGTAAGATACCGCTCCCAGTCGAGGGCTTTCGTCGAATGAAATTCACGGAGATAGCTAGCCACAAAAAGAAGAATTCCTCGTGACTCAATGCTGGCCGACATCTCCGCCCTCTCTTCGCACTCTGTCGAGATTGACGCTATCCAACGTGCTGTGCAATGAGACCGCGCAACTGCTCAACATTCAGCCAGTCATCATTCGTTTCAGAATTATAACAAAACCCTGACTTCACCCTGACGGCTTTAAAGGTCTCCACGTACTTGCCTGTGTCAAAGGTCGGAATCTGCGGCAAAATGACGTAATAGTCGCCTAGGTCGTAGGCAGAGTAAGAGTCCGACGCGCTGATCATCTCTTCGTGAAGCTTTTCTCCCGGTCGAATACCTACAACTTCCTGCCTGCATTCGGGCGCGATGGCTTCAGCGACATCTGTAATACGATAGGATGGGATCTTGGGAACAAAAACCTCTCCTCCCCAAGCTCTCTCCAGAGCTTTGAGCACCATATCGACACCTTCGCCCAAAGAGATATTGAAACGTGTCATGGCGGGATCCGTAATAGGCAAAACTCCGCTCTCCTTGCGACGGATAAAAAACGGCATAACCGAACCATTCGAACCCATGACGTTGCCATAACGGACCACCGAGAACACACAGGACCGATCGCCTTTAATGCTATTGGCTGCCACAAAAAGCTTATCCGAAACGAGCTTTGTAGCCCCGTACAGATTAATGGGAGCACACGCCTTGTCTGTCGAAAGAGCCACTACACCCGAAACCCCCGTTTCCAAGGCAGCGTGAATGACATTCTGTGCCCCTTGGATGTTAGTCTTGACGCACTCATCCGGATTGTACTCGGCGATGTGTACATGCTTCATCGCAGCCGCGTGGATGACATAGTCAATTTTGTCGAAGGCCCTGACCAAGCGCTCACTGTCGCGTACATCTCCGATAAAGTAACGGAGACAACGATGCTCTTGTGGCGAAAAGACTTGCGCCATTTGATACTGTTTCTGCTCATCACGAGAGAAGATCACCAGGCGCCTAACATTCGGCCAATCTCGAAGGACTCTCCTGACGAAGGCACGACCGAAAGAGCCCGTACCACCAGTCACCAAGACACCTTTGCCGTTCAAGTCTAATTCCATAGTTATCGGTTTTGGCTTGCACTCCCATCTCCTTCACAAAGCAGAGCCTGCTACTCGAAGCGACTGTCTTTTTCTGAAGATTCGCCCTCTAGGGAGGAACCTACAAGGCTGATTCGCGTAGTAACAGTCAAATGGCGTCCTTCCCTTCGAAACAGAGTCTCCGCAGCGGATGCCTCACGATCTCATTGGATTTTGAGATTATATGGGGCGTACTAGACAATCCCAAACTTGAAGCCTATAAGAAAAACTTGGAGCAAGTTCCCACGGTAGTCGACAGACTCTTGAGACTTTTTGAGCATCAGGAGATCCATGCAACATGGTCGACTGTTGGGCTTCTCTTCTTGCATTCTGAGAAAGAGTTTCAGTGCGGACTTCCTTCGCACCGACCCAACTACACAAGAGCGTCGCTCTGTCCTTACCGCTACGTGGAAGAGAAAGGGACGCTAGAGCCTCGCCTCCATTTTCAACCCAACCTGATACGAAAGATCTCAGAAACTCCAGGCCAGGAAATTGGAAGTCATACCTACTCTCACTTCTACTGCCTGGAGGATGGCAGTTCCGTAGCCGCGTTTCGCGACGACACGAAGAGAGCGGTGGAAGTCGCAAGCGCTTGTGGATGTCCTCCACGCAGCTTAGTCTTTCCAAGGAACCAATGCCGCGAAGACTTTCTAGCCGTCCTCACAGACTTCGGAATCCGATCTTATCGAGGCAATGAGAATCACTGGATTTATGAAGCCTCCAATAAATCAGGCCAAAATCTCTTCCGACGTGCCCTGAGACTGACGGACTCTTATCTCAATTTAACCGGGCATCACACCTTTGGAGCAGAAGCCATCGGAAGATCCGCACCATTCAATCTACCCGCGAGTCGCTTCTTGAGGCCCTACTCGAGACGACTCGCCCTTCTTGAACCGCTGAGAATCCGTCGAATAAAATCAGCGATGAAGCACGCCGCCATTCACAATGAGGTCTTCCACCTTTGGTGGCACCCCCACAATTTCGGGTCAAACTTGGAAGAAAACATCGATTGTCTTCAAGAGATTTGTGCCGAGTTCGAAGAATTGCGTCGGCGCTACGGTTTTTATTCGCTCAACATGGCAGAACTCACCGAAGAAATTGACAAAGGTACGTTCCTCCATACCCAATGGCCCGAAACTGTAGAGAATCTGTAAGTTATCAATGAACCGCCTCGGCACCCATGTTGACACGAGGCTCAAATACGCAGACGATCCCTCAAGCTAGTAAACTTGCCTAACAGATAAGGAAGGACGCCCGAGGAGGTAGCCTACTGAAGCGTAATCCCCATCTGCTCGTAAACCCCCATTGTTTCCTGAACGACGGTCTCGACGGAGAAGTTTTCCGCCACCATTTTTCGACCGCTCATTCCAAAGTCTCGGCCTCTTTGAGGATTCTCGAGGAACTCTGTGATGGCTGCAGCCAAAGCCTCTGGGTCCTGGAGGGGAACCAATCGTCCGTTATAGCCATCTTGAACGACTTCACGACAGCCAGGCACATCGGTGGCCACAATAGGTTTCCCCATAGCGGCGGCTTCTAGAAGAACTCGCGGTGTGCCCTCTCGGTAGCTCGGCAACACAACCAAGTCCGCCAAGGCCATCACGTCAGCGATCGACTCCACGTGCCCCAGCAAGTCAACCGCTCCCTCCCGATTCCAGGCCTCAATAACATCGGCTGCGAGAGAACTGGGGTTCCCGGGGTCTGGGCCGCCGGCCACTTGGAAGCAGACCGCGAATTTCTTCTTGACGATCCTGGCCGCTTCTACGTAGTCGTAGATGCCCTTCTCTTTGAGAAGTCGGCCGACAAAAAGCACCGTGGGGACACCACTGGCTGGCTGCTCGGGGCCACCCGGACGCGGAGCGAACTTCTTCAGGCAAACTCCGGAACTTCTGATGATCACCGTCTTCTCTGGCGTCACGAGCCCTGCCCCGATGAACGCCTCGAGGTCGTCCGGATTCTGAAAAACAACGTGCCCCCGACGGGCAGAAAGAATTTTCCGATAAAGCCACCGTATCGCAGGTCTTGCCACTCGCGTAACCAGGCGTTGACCGAGAAAGATATGACCGAGTCCGGTCACCGCATTCACCACCGAGCGAACACCTGTGAGCTTCGCCGCAATGGTCCCATACAAGACACACTTGATCGTAAAGTGGTGAACAGCCCTGGGTTTTTCTCGCCAATAGAGCCTGGTCAATTCCAAAAGAGCGATGAGTTCAAGGACAGGATTCATGCCACGTCGGGAGAGCCTGGTCAAAACTCTGTGCGTAAATCCCTCAGCCTTAAGCCGGTCCACATAGGTATCGTAAGGCGACACCATCACAACGTCGAAACCCTCATCCCGCAAACGTCTGGCCAATGGCAAACGAAAATTATAGAGATACCAACCGGTGTTGGCTACGAGTAGAATCTTATGGCTTCGACTCAACAGGCGACCCCTTCCAAGGAACAACTAAGTCCTGGTTTACCCTGGTTTCCCAAATACCCTTCACGCTTAATCGAGATCGCGAGCGATATAGGAGAAATTTCAGTGGGTCGGAATGCTCCCAGATGTCGGGGAGAAAAGAAAGTTCAAAAACGGCTTTGGCCGTTGGCACCACCGCTTGCGTTCTCGTGCTCGGCATCACCCTTGCGGTATTCCCCACACTGCTGAACCCGGGTCTTCCCATTTTCCTGGGCGGTCTTTTGGCGGTTGGCGTGGGCCTTTGCCGAGCACTTTGGGGGGCCGGCCCCTATTATCGCCGAGAAGGCGAGCTGGTCATGGCCCTGCTGCTTTGGTCCAGCATTTGCTCCTTTTTTACCCTCGACCAATATCTCACTCAGAAATCTTTAGGGTCTCTGGTCGGTGCTGTCGCGTTCTTTGGAGTTGTCCCACTGGCCCTCAAGAGTCGGCGCCAATGGCGTACCATGAGCTACAGCCTTGTCGCCGTGTGCACTCTCGCTAGCATTCAAGCCTGGATACCCGCGGTTATAAGCGCCCGGACTTCCGGTACCTTGCAGCCCTTGACCGGCACGTTTGTAAATCCTGACACTTTCTCTCTCTTGCCTCTGGTAGGACTTTGTTTGTCAATGGGCCTCATCGAGAGAGCCTCGCCTAAAATGACGGCAGTAAACCTGGGCCTCTGCGCCTTCCTTCTTGGCACAGTCTTTGCCACTGGGTGTCGCGCTTCTATGCTGGGATTCGTACTTGGCGGCGCTGTTTTTATCGGAAGCTTGCTGCGATTTCGAGGGAAAGACACAAAGAAGACGCAACTCTTCATTGGATTCCCCCTACTTCTCACGGTGTTCGGCCTTCCTATCCTGGGATACAGGTTTGCCTTCTCCTCAAAATGGACCCGTATCCTCGAAACGAATGCGGTGGAAATGGAAGCGATCCGATTTGAGATTTTCAAGTACGGCTGGAAGGCCATCTTGAACAATCCCTTTTTGGGCTCTGGCCCTGGCACATTCGGCTTAAGCTACCAGTCCGTACGCCCTGCCAATCACAATTTCATGTATATCGACATTGCCCACAACGACTTTCTAGAGATGGGGGTCCAATGCGGTATCCTGGGACTTCTCTTGTGGGTGGCGATTACGTGGTTCGCTATCAAAACCCCGATCCAATACGTCAGAAAAGGGAAGCGACCCGCTGAAGCGGCTGCCGTCACAGCGGCAGTGGTAGCCTTGGCCACGTATTCTCTGTTCAACTTCATCCTCACACAAAGACCCGTGCTTTGGACCCAATTCTGGCTCCTAGGGCTGGCCATTCATTTTCCCAGTTCACGCATCAAAGCGCAGGAGCTCCCCGTATTCCGTTATCTTGGGGCGGGACTTCTTGTGGTTATGGGTCTATGGGCAAGCTTTATCGGGGTGCAAGAGGTCCGCGCCAACGCGGTCATTCTGGAGGCATCAGCCCTAGAGGCGGGACTGCAATTCGAAAGAGCGACTGAAAGCTACAGCAAGGCCGAAGAACTCGACCCTGCCAGGATCTTCATAAAGCTCAAGATTGTGGACCTACTCGAAAAAGCCAGGGTCTTCAATGGCGACGACAATTTGCAGCGCCAACTGGACATCCTTGAGACCTCAAGAAAGCTCAGTCCCAGAAATATTCCTGTGCTTCTCAAGCAAGCTGAAGTCCAGCAGAACGCGAATCGATTAGACGAAGCGACAAAAACACTCGAGTTCGCTCGAGAAATAACGCCCTACAAAAGAGAGGTATTCGAAGCCCAACTCGCGCTACTGCTGCGCAAGGGTGACCTCGAAGCGGCCGCAGACTCTTTATCGGATTGGACCTACGACCGGTGGGGCGAAAGCCACAAACAGTTCACGAAGGTTCTTTACTCTCTGGCTCTCATCGAACCAAGCGCAGGGGAGCGGATCGCGAACGAGTGGCTGAGCGAGCATCCCGACGAACGGGGAGCGCGCCTGATCGAAGACACAATTTCTCTAGCCAACTCCAACCAACGGTGGCAGACTTCGTTGAGACTGCAGAAATGCCTAAAGCAGGTACAACCCAACAACTTATGCCTGGACCTGGAAATCGGCCAGACTCTCGGACACCTCAATGGTCCAAGCTCCGAATATGAATATTTGCAACAACGACGAATTGCCGGTTCTGACCCAACAGACCGTTGCCTGGACCAACTTTTGGCCCGCTGGAGCATCGTGGCTCTGGACCTTGGAAAGAGCGAGGAGGTTCAAAAAGCTCTCCGAGCACACCTCGCGATATCTCCAGACCGGTCCTGGGCGAGAGTCCGCTTAGCCGAACTCCTTCTAGCCGACGAGAGGACCAACGATGCGATCGCTCTGCTCAGAAAAGGGCTAGAGAGTAAGCCCAACGACCCCCAATTGGTATTCGCTCTCGCCCAAGCATACGAGATTCAAGGATCTCTTGAGACGGCACTGAGCTACTATCGGGAAGCCTCGCGCCTCGACCCGACAAACCGTACCGTTCAAGCCAAAATCACTCAACTCGTGAAAGAGATATGATTCTTCGACTCCCGACAGGAAATCAGTCCTACGACCTTGCATATTTCCCGAATACACCGGAGGAAATGACATGAGAACCCTTAGACATCTACCAATAGTAAGGCTAGTCGTGCTATCGGTCGCCCT
>CAZVVF010000144.1:0-8144 GCA_964630575.1 uncultured Burkholderiales bacterium
ACGCTGTGGCGACGACTGGAGAATTTGTCCTCGAATCGACTCCCTCCGAAACAGGCTTGAGAGTCTTCAGCGGCGACGCACAGATGAAGTCCAGCGGTGAGACTGAGACGTCATTCACCCTACTGGGCTCGCTCCCTCAAACCCCAGACACCATTGCAGCGGCTGCCTCTCTGGCCTTCGGTCGCCTAGCGAGTGAGCAAGTGGTCGCGAACGACGTTGCCTTTGGTGCTCAAGGAAAAGGCAAAAAGGGCGGTGGAATTCGTGACGCTCAAGTCGAAGAATCGACTGGCGGCGTAGGAGAAGTCTCCCCTGACCAAGACATGGCGCCCCCCGGCAAGGAACCTGCGACCGTGGTAGAAACCACGCCAGAGCCCCCAGCAACGCCACCAACGGCCCCTCCAACGGCACCAGCTCCACCTCCAGCCGCGGCGGCGACTGGTGGCGGACTGGGAACTGGAGCCATGGTTGGAATCGGACTTGGTGCAGCAGGCTTAGTGGCTCTGCTCGTCACGGCACTCGACGATGACGACAACAATAACAACAATTTCGGTCCGGTTCCTTCCCCGAGCCTGCCGTAAACTACCCTGTAGCAACTTGTTTGTACTGAGTAAAATGGAACGCATATTTGCGTTCCATTTTTTATTAAAGAGAAAAGAATCTGTGAAATGAAGACACCCCTATTGGCCGGGCTTTTTCTCTGCCTTCTAGCCCTGCCGTGCTCCGCGCAACTCTACGGCTCACTGGTTGGCGAATCTAAGGACTACATCGTTGCTGAAGAGCAACAAGACCTGGTCTCAATCGCCAAGGAGTTCAATCTGGCCATCGAGCACCTCGCTTTTGCCAATGGCCTTCCAGAATCGGCGACGAAAGTCTCGGTCGGCACGCCCTTAACGATCCCTCATGCACGAATTTTGCCCAAGAACCCACCGAAGAATGGCCTGGTCCTCAACATTCCCGAGAGAGGCTTATACCTTTTCAAAAACGGTAAGTACGACCGATTCATACCTGTATCCGTGGGAACCCCCCCCAAAGCGAAAACCTTAGCGGGGAGTTTTCATATCATAGAGCGGATCAAAGACCCGACCTGGTATCCACCCTCCTGGGCCGATTCTCCCGAGCCTGTTGGCCCGGGCCCAAACAACCCGCTCGGTGATCGCTGGATCGGGATTTCATCGCCCATGGTCGGGATCCACGGAACGAATGACCCCCTCAACGTTGGTGCCTCCGTAACTCACGGTTGCATCCGTTGTTACCCAGAAGATGTCAGGCAACTCTTTGAAGAGGTCAAAGTCGGACTTCCTGTCAGGATCGAATACGAAACAGCTAAGCTCGGAAAATCTGCTAGCGGCGAAGTCTTCCTAGCAACTTTTCCCGACATTTACGACGAGCAAGACCCGAAGGAAACCGCTCTCAAACTTCTCAAGAAGAGCGGATACGGAAGCCTTGCCAACGACAAGAACTTCGTCTTCAAGTTGGAACTGAACTTGGGGACGCCGCTTTCTCTTGACAAGGAGAAAAAGAGAGTCTTGCAGGAAGCTCAAGCGGCTAGTGTAGGGGCGGATAGCGAACCGAAAGAAGAGTAAATCCCTCTCAGGAGGCTAGCCTAGAAGAACCAACGAGCCATGCCCAGGACGGAAAAGATACTAGTAAACTTTCCAAAGAACCCACCGCTTCGGTCCTTGGCTGGCACGTAGACCAGGTCGCCATCGTAGATGGGCACTACGATGTCGGCTTTCCCCTTCTTGAAATACTCTTCAAGATCGTACTCTTCTCTTTCATCCCGGTCCTTTTTGACGTTTTCCGCGCGCACCACGAGAATATGTCGGACATCAGAGCCTTCTCCGACTCTGGCCGGCAGAATATCCATCAGAGTCTCGTCACCACGAAGCGGCACGGGACCAGGAGAGGCCACCGCTCCCAAAATTACGGCCTGTCTCGCGGGTACAACCAAGATATCCCCCTCTTCGAGTTGCTGAGCGGCCTCTGGGAGCGTCTCCTTGGAACCAGGCGTCAGGTCGAGGATAATCGGCTCGGGCTGAGTGGCTCGAATAAGCCTGACCCTCGTCAGCGCGGCTTCTTCTTTCGCTCCCCCAGCAGCAAGAATGGCCTTGCGAGGATCGCCATTGACTCGGCTAACAGCATACATCCCAGGCACCGTGACCTCACCGATCACGCTCACCGGAGAGCCTGGCAAAATGTACAGAATGTCTCCAGAGCGAACCTTGGTGAGACCACCGCCGTCCTGTGGACTCAAGGAAACATCGATCTTTTCTTCCCCGCGAATGAGAACAGCGCGGTCCGAGTCGGCCTTTGGCGAGAGCCCTCCGGCCTTAGCGATAACATCGAGTATGGATGCCCCCACGCCAACCTGAAAAGTTCCTTGACCATTCGCCTCTCCAAGCACTGCAACAGAATGTTGCGCCACCTGGATGAGTCCCAGCCTAAAGTAAGGGTTCCGCAACTCCTTTGAGAGCTTCTGCTTCAATTCTGTTCTCAGGTCCCCGAGGGTTTTGCCGGACGCTTGCACCTCACCGATCAAAGGGTGATAGAAATGTCCATCGACGCGAACAGAGTAAGAACTTGGAACATCAGGTAGGCTTGCGATATGAAAGACCAACTGATCGCCCGGTCGAATGATGTGCTGTTCGCTACTGAGGGGAGTGAGAGCACCGCCGTCTACAGGCGGAAGCGTCACCTCTTGAGTGACTCCGTCATTCCCTTGCGCAAAAGCGCCTACCATGAGTAGCAGTAGAAAAATTGCGGTCCTTAGAATTGGCCTCATTTGGTTGGTGACTCCTTAGCGCAAAACTCCGCCTAAGCGGTGTTCGCCTCAGTAAGTAGTAATCCCCATTTCCGACGATTCTAAACGTTTTGAAGCCGTCTCTACAGGATTAAAGGCGCAGTCGCTCTTCGAGTTCCGCACTCAGCACTTCCACACACCCCTGAAAACTCATGCTCTCCGTATCCAGCAGCAAATCAGGCTTTAGCGGCCTCTCGTAGGGCGAGTCCACCCCGGTGAACTTTTTGATGTCTCCGGCTTCGGCTTTTGCGTAGAGCCCCTTGGGGTCGCGCTTTTTGCACTCTTCCAACGAGCAGTCCACGAAGATTTCTAAGAATGGGCACTCACCCGCCAAACGTCGAGCCAGATCTCGCTCAGCACGAAATGGACTGATGAAGGCGCAGATCACCAAGATGCCTTGATGGGCCAAAAGAGCGCTGAGTTCAGCAACCCGGCGGATGTTCTCCCGGCGGTCCTCATCGCTAAAGCCAAGGTCAGCGCACAGCCCCTTGCGCACGGAATCGCCATCCAGGAGCATGACGTTGTAGCCCGAGTCAAAGAGCGTTCGTTCGAGGTGAGTCCCAATGGTCGACTTGCCGGATCCTGAGAGTCCGGTTAGCCAGACAACTCCGCCCCTATGGGCTTGCTTCTGCTCCCGCTCTGCAAGAGACACGAGTCGTGTGGCCTCGTGAAGGTTGGATGACTCGTCTCGCGCCTGGGGCTGAGTGATCTTACTCAGATCCGGGGAAACTCCGCGAATCATACCCCCGGCCACGGTGTTGTGGGTTACGAGGTCGATCAATACAAACGAACCGAGCTCCCGATTTTTACAATAGGGGTCAAAGTACAGAGGCTCGTTTAGCCTCAGCTGGATTCGCCCAATGTCATTGAGCTCGAACGGCCTTGGCTCTTCACGGTGCATGGTGTTCACATTGATGAGATAGTCAATGCGGCTCACCGAACACTTCGTCTCCCGAGTGGCAAGCTTTAGAAGGTAGCTCTGCTTGGGCTTGAAGGTCGCCTCAGAGAGCCAGCAAAGTGTCGCATCGATGTTCTGGCCACGGCGGGGCAAGTTGTTGGAACGAACCAGCAGATCGCCACGGCTCACATCAATCTCGTCACTGAGGCGTATCACCACGGAGTCACCCACGAAAGCTTCTTCGACCTCGGTGCTCGCCACCTGAATGACCGCAATCTTGCTGCTCGCACCCGACGGCAGAGCCACAACATCGTCACCCACAGCCACACGACCAGAAGCGATACGACCGGCCAATCCTCGGAAATCCTGATTGGGCCGCAGCACGTACTGAACCGGAAACCGGAAATCAATGAGATTCAGCGCAGCCCCAGTATTCACGGTCTCCAGAAAGTGCAGAAAAGTACTGCCCTGATACCAAGGCATCGCTCCGCTCTTGTCCACAACGTTATCGCCGTGAAGCGCAGAGACCGGGATAAAGGTGAGACCCTTTACCTGCAATCGGCTCGCGAAGGTCCGAAACTCATCGCATATCTCTTGATAGCGAGCTTCACTGAAATCCACCAAGTCCATCTTGTTGATGGCCACCACGATGTGAGGAATATCGAGCAGCGTCGAGATGAAAGCGTGACGCTTGGATTGGGTCACGAGTCCCTTGCGGGCATCAACGAGAACAACCGCGAGCTCAGCGGTGGAAGCACCAGTCACCATATTGCGCGTGTACTGGATGTGCCCAGGGCAATCCGCGATGATGAATTTTCGCTTGGGAGTAGAGAAATAACGATAGGCCACGTCGATGGTGATCTTCTGCTCTCGCTCAGCCTTGAGACCATCGGTAAAAAGCGCCAAGTCCAGATAGGGGTCTCCCCGTCGCTTGCTCTGGGCTTCGACAGCTTCGATCTGGTCCTGATAGATCGATTTGGACTCCAAAAGGAGACGACCTATCAGGGTGCTCTTGCCGTCGTCCACGCTACCGGCGGTGGTGAATCTGAGAATGTCTCTGCGGTCTGCAGTACTCAAAACTAGAAGTACCCCATCCGTTTGCGCTCTTCCATGGCCGAATCCGAACGCTTGTCGTCAAAGCGCCCGCCACGCTCGGTGGTTACCGCCGCCGCGACTTCGGCCACGATATCGACCACGGTGGTAGCCTGGGAGAGCGTGGCCCCCGTACACGTCATATCTCCAATTGTTCGAAAACGCACCCGGCGCCACTCTACTGTCTCACTCGGCAGAGGCTTCACCGCTTCAGAGGCTGCCAAGAGAACACCATCTCTGTCGATAATGTCTCGCTCATGGCTAAAGTAGAGGGAGGGCAAGCCCACCTCTTCTCGCTGGAGATACTGCCAGACATCGAGTTCGGTAAAGTTTGAGAGCGGAAATACCCGAAAGTGCTCTCCCATGGATTTGCGCCCGTTGAACAGATGCCAAAGTTCGGGTCTCTGATTTTTGGGGTCCCAGTGCCCTTCGAGCGTGCGATGGGAAAAGAAACGCTCTTTGGCGCGAGCCTTCTCTTCATCACGGCGTGCTCCACCGATGCAGCAATCGAACTTATGTTCCTTGATGGTGTCGAGAAGGGTTACCGTCTGCAGGCCGTTGCGACTGGCGAACGGTCCAGTCTCTTCCACCACGCGCCCCTCGTCGATGGAGTTCTGAACCGAGCCCACGATCAGCTCTACACCAAGCTCTCGAACGAATCGATCGCGGAACTCGATCGTCTCAGCAAAATTGTGGCCCGTGTCGATATGCACGAGAGGAAACGGAACAGGAGCTGGATAGAAGGCCTTCTTGGCAAGCCAAGCCACCAAGATGGAGTCCTTACCCCCAGAAAAAAGCAAAGCTGGATTCTCAAACTGGGCGGCGACCTCGCGAAGAATGTAAATCGCTTCAGACTCAAGATGGTCCAGGGATGGCTTCCAGTATCGTTCTCTTTCTGCTTCCAAGTCTATCAATTCTCTTTTCAGGAAGGACTCAATGCCTGCCGCTGTCCGTTCTCGACTGTTTGCCAATCGCCTACATGCCAACCACAATCCCACTGAAGGAACCTCGCCCCCTTCTGTGAAGAACGCTCCCAACCCAGAAAAGAGAACCCTTACTTGAGAGTATTAATCACCGGAGGCGCTGGATTTATCGGCTCCCATCTGTCGAGAGCCATTATTGAGCAAGGCCATGAGGTCATCTGCTTGGACAGCTTCTTTACGGGCAGCAAAGACAATATCGAGGATCTGCGCGACCATCGTCGATTTGAACTCATCAGGCACGACGTCATCAACCCCTTCGTACTCGAGGTGGACCAAGTTTATAATTTGGCCTGTCCGGCATCGCCTGTCCACTACCAGTTCAACGCCGTTAAAACGGTCCGTACAAATGTGGTGGGCACGCTCAATGCCCTGGGTCTCACGAGACGCGTGCACGCTACCATGCTCCAGGCCTCCACTTCAGAGGTCTACGGTGACCCGGCGGTCCATCCGCAAACCGAAGACTACTGGGGCAATGTGAACCCGCTTGGACCTCGGGCCTGCTACGACGAGGGGAAGAGGGTTGCAGAGACCCTCTGTATGGACTACAAGAGGCAGTTCGGTGTGGCTGTTAAGATCGTTCGAATCTTCAACACGTACGGCCCCAACATGGCGCTCAACGATGGGCGTGTGGTGAGCAACTTTGTCGTTCAGGCGCTGCAAGGAAAGCCCTTGACCATCTACGGGGATGGCTCTCAGACTCGATCCTTTTGCTTTGTGAGCGACCTGGTTCGGGGATTTCTAAAGATGATGAACGAGACCGAGCCCGAATTCACAGGCCCCTTGAATCTTGGGAATCCAACAGAGAATACGATGCTCGAGTTGGCTCAACTGGTCATCGACCTCACGGGGTCCAAATCGGTGATTGAGTACCGAGAATTACCCAGCGACGACCCACGTCGGCGAAAGCCGGATATCAGTCGCGCCAAGGCCAAGCTCGATTGGAGTCCGACGGTTGATCTCAAGAATGGGCTTGAGGAAACCATTCGGTATTTCGACAGAAAGCTGAGCGAGCCCCGAAGCGCTCAGACCCAGGTTCCTTTTGAGATATCGCGCGACTAGAGCGCTCGCTCCAACAAAGACGGCCCAACGAGGGCCCTCTCCCTACAGACTCCAGTAAGACACGCTGCTCGGAAGCTCTCCACTGAAAACGGAGCGAATATCCACAAAGATTCCCTCTCCCCGGTAGCGCCAGCCGATATCTTGAAAATCTTCAGTGAGATACAGAGCGTGGGGCACAGCGAGAATGATACCGTCGAGATAGGTGAGGTCCTCGATGGGAGACAAGACCACTCCGTTGACCCGACTCACCGCCTCCTGATTGGCCATGGGGTCGTGGACCAGCACTTCCAAACCAAAGCTCTTGAGTTCTTTGATGAGAGAAAAGACTTTGCTGTTCCGACAGTCAGTGACGTTCTCTTTGAAGGTGACTCCCAACACAGCTATGCGAGAATTCTTCACCATGAGGTTGCGTTGGATCAGCATCTTAACGGCCTTTTGAGCCACAAAAACACTCATGTTGTCGTTCAGTCGTCGCCCAGCCAGGATCATCTGTGGATGATAACCCACCGATTCTGCCTTAGCGGTAAGATAGTAAGGGTCCACCCCAATGCAGTGGCCGCCGACGAGTCCGGGACTGTAGCCACTGAAATTCCACTTGCTTCCGGCTGCTGCCAAAACATCCTGAGTGCGAATGCCCAAACGCTCAAAGATGATGGAGAGTTCATTCATGAGGGCGATATTGATGTCTCGCTGGACGTTTTCGATCACCTTGGCTGACTCCGCCACCCGTATAGAGGTCGCTCGAAACACTCCAGCCTCCACCACTTCTGAGTACACGGAAGCGACTTTCTCAAGAGTCTCCTCGTCTTCACCAGACACGATCTTGACCACTGTCGAGAGGGTATGGGTGCGGTCTCCTGGATTGATGCGCTCGGGAGAGTAGCCAAGCTTAAACTCGTCACGAGAAAGGCCGGACACCTCGCACAAGATAGGGGCGCAGATCTCTTCGGTCACCCCGGGATAGACGGTGGATTCAAACACCACGATGTCGCCCGCCGACAGATTCTCGGCGACTGTGCGCGTGGCCGCCTTGAGCGGCTCAAGATTCGGTTGACGGTTGACGTCGATAGGTGTGGGAACTCCCACGATGATGAAGTCGGCCTCTTTGAGGATCGAGGGGTCAGCACTGACTTCAAGGTTGACGCGCTTGAGTTCTTCCGGCGAAACCTCGCCTGTGACATCGTTGCCGGCTCTGAGTTGCTCAACCCGCGCCTCATTGATGTCGAACCCTACTGTTGCGCGTTTCGCCGCGAAAGCAACAGCCACCGGCAGACCCACGTACCCCAAACCGACTACTGCAATTTTCTTTGGT
>CAZVVF010000145.1:0-8119 GCA_964630575.1 uncultured Burkholderiales bacterium
CGCGTGAGAGACCCCTTTGCGAGGCAGCGGGAGCAAAATATTATCGACTTGAGACATCAAGAGTAACCTCCACTTTTCGAGACTTTTCATCTCGGCGGACTTCGAAAAGGACCACATCGCCGGCCCGCCGAGTGCTTAAAATCTGCGCTAAATCTGTAAGACTGGTCACCAGCGTTCCATCCGCACGGACAATAATATCGCCGGTGCGAATCCCAGCGTTCTCGGCAGGCGACGCTGGCAGCACTCCACGAATGAGAACCCCTCGCTTCGCGCTCAACCCGTAAGCCTCCGAGATATCGCGCGTGATCGTGGAGCCCTTAATTCCGAGCCATGGCTTGGACGTCACCCGCTCAGGAGTCCGCTGTTCCAGCGCCCGCACGACCTTCATGGCGTGGTCTATGGCGATAGCGAAACCCAAACCTTGAGCGTGCTTCCAGGTCTTTGGACCGGTGTAGACCAGCGTGTTGATTCCGATGATCTTACCGTTGAGATCGACCAGGGCCCCTCCGGAAGACCCGGGGTTGATCGCCGCGTCGGTCTGGATGAGAGACTCGTAGTCGACGCCGTTCACTTCCACCGAGCGCTTCAAGCCCCCCACGGTCCCGATGGTCACGGTGCTGGAAAATCCCAGCGGGTCACCAATGGCGATCGCCGACTGACCCAACTTCACGGCGGCCGAGGAGCCGATCTGAGCCGCTCTGAAACCGTTTCCGTTGATGGTGATCAGAGCCAAGTCGTGCTGCGGCGCCAGATGCTTGACCTGGGCTGTGTAGACCTTATCGTCGACCGTGGTGACCTTGATCACATCAGCCCCTCTGATCACGTGGTGATTGGTGAGGATCAGACCGTTGCTTCGGATGATGACCCCCGAGCCGATCCCGGGCTCTCCCCCACTCTGCTTGTAGGTTCGGATGGAGACCACTGAGGGGCGAGCCGTCGCGATGGCCTTCACTCGTCTTTGCTCGTCGTTGTCCTCGGCCCATCCAGGCGTCAGAGTGACGGCAATAAAGAATACGATTGATAGAATCTTCAAGAACCTCATGAACTATGAAACCACTCTCGTCCATCTTCGTCGCTGATGGTGGTGACGATATCTGTAAGCAAAAAGCCTCCCTAGCTGAATGAGGTACGCGAACATCTCGCGTGAATCGAGCGCCTTGTATTTTCCCTGGGGGCCGCGAAAGCGGTAAGGGAGCTCCGTGAACGTTCGATAGCGCCCTCTCACCATAACCTCGAGACCGATCTTCAAACCCGCCGGGTCCAGGGAGACTCCCTCTAGGACCTCTCGACCAAAAACCAAATAACCCGAGGTGGAATCTTTGGCCGGACACAAGGCGCTGGCCATCAGAACCGCCGCACGGCTGATCACCTCTCTAGACAAAGGACGATCCCCAGTGCTGGCCCCTCGCACGTAGCGACTGCCGATGGCCACCTCGGCGGGCCCCTCCAAAACAGCATTGACCATTTCCGGCAGGAGAGACTCGTCGTGGACGCCACTGGCCGAGATCACGCCGAGAAGCTCGCCGCGAGCACTCCGCCACCCCTCGATAACCGCCGACGCCAGACCGAACTTGCCTGGTCGCTTAACGACCCTCACCAGGGTCGGCAAACCCATATCAAATTGGGAGGCGAACTCCGCGGTTCCATCGGGAGAATTGTCGTCCACGACAATAAACTCAACCGGGATGCTCATTCTGGAAACGATACTCTTGAGGCGGGGAAACAGGATCTGGAGAGATTTTTTCTCGTTGTAGGTAGGTATAACGAGACTGAGCATCTACAAACTGACGACCTTCCAGGCTGTGAGCAGGACTTCGCAAATCTTGGCCATATCAGCCTGCGCCCCCACAGCGATCTTCTCTTCGGCCTCTATCTCATCCAACGAACTCAAACACGACAGCACTTGAACGCCCTGCTCAGAAAGAACGGTCAGCTCCGAAATAACCGGGCTGCCCTCAATAGCCAGCTCTACCGCCTCATTGACAAAAACAATGGCACGCGGCTTTGTGGGACCGTTCGCGAGCGCTGAAAGAAAGAGCTTTGTGAGCTTCAACCCCAACTCAGGATTGCCGTGACCTAACCCCTTAGAACCGAGAAAGATAACGATATTCTTCTGCTTCGAGGAGGTGGGGAGTCGCTCTGGCAAACCCTCTTCCAACTCGGCGAAGTCACCTCGAATCATCCTGAGATAATGGCTTAGATCTTTCTCGGCAAAACTCGGTGGTACCGTAGGCTTCATCTAGCGTTCCTTTCCTAACGAGCGTGTTGACCCGATGACTTGGACAATACAAGAATTCTAGCCAGAACCCTCTGAACTCTCCGCCAGCCGGGAGAATCTAATCCTGAGGAACCAAACTCTTCGTTCCAGAGCCTTGGGGATCGAGAATGCGTCGGGCGCCTTGATAGCGCTCGAGATACCATCCCTGAAAGAGAGGACTCATCACCACACCACGGCCGCTGGAGGCGTGAATGAACATTCCTGAACCCGCGTAGATTCCAACGTGAGTGATATCACTGGGTTTGGTTCCAAAAAAGACCAAGTCGCCAGCTTGAAGATCCTCCGAGTCGACAGCCTCGCCAATCTGAAACTGCTGGTCGGCGTCGCGCGGAACCGTGACCCCGTGAACTCGGTAAACGGTGTAGACAAGTCCAGAACAATCGATCCCGCGTTGACTCATGCCTCCCCACAGGTAGGGAGTCCCCTTGAAGAGTCGAGCCCGATCGATAATCACGTCCCCCTGGCCCTCTCGCAGCATCTGCTCCTCAACGACCTGGTTGCCCCGCACCCAGTAGCTTCGATCGTCACCGGCCAAACGAACGGGCAACCAGCGCTCACCACCAGCGGAGACGGGCTTGCCACCCGGAGCCAGGGTCAAACGAGTAGCCAGAAAGACCTGCTTGAGAATCGCCCCATCGGTCGACGGCTCTTCTCTGAGATAGACCAAAGGATAGGCCACCGCCAGACTCTTTGAGGCTGGGGAGAGCTCGCTCTTTTTGAGTTGCTCAACACGGAGCCAACCAGGGTAACCCTCGGTCGTCCGATATTGGTCGGGGACCAAAACTCGAGCCCAACCACCCTGGATCTTCTGGACCTTGACCGGGTCGCCAAGAAACACCTGGGTGAGACATTCCGAGGCTTCCGAAGGTTCTCGGTAGACCGAAGCCAGCGTGACACCGACCGTGGTCTGAGCGTTCTCTTGGGCCGCTCCGATCACGATCAAGAGCATCGATATCAGAAAGGTTTGGACCCAGCGGACCCCGCCTGGAATCATCGCGACCTCAGGGCTTCAAGCTCGGGAACCTTCAGAACGTCACCAGGGAAGATGGCGTCCCCTTTCAGGCGGTTGAAAGAAGAGAAAGCCTTGATGGTCCCGGCCGGAGCGTTGGGATAAAACTTCTCCACCAAAACTCCTAGAATGTCTCCTTGAGCCACCTTATAGAGCTTGATCTGCCCCGTCCCACCGGTCAAAGCTCCGGAGGTCTCTACAGGCGCACTGGTCGCTACCGGTAGCGGTTCTTCAAGGCCGAGGTCCTCGTCTGGAAGACCATCGATCGACTCTAAGCCAGCGGCGAGTTTGAGCTGCTCATCCAGGACGGACTGGTCGGCCATGTGGCGCTCCAGTTTCTCTATCCGCCCCCGCACCGATGAGACCTGGGCCGAGATCTCGGATTGCCCTCGCTCCAAGCTCGAAGTATCCACCTGGACCGGTGGATTGGGTCGAAACCATATCAACAGAGCGTTGACCACAAGCAGCGCCACGATGAGGTAATCCTTAACCGTCAAGGGTGGGGCCTGAACGAGTCGATAGACTTTCTCTAAGGTCCGATCGACCTGACGACTCTGCTGCTCCTGGCTTGCCTCCACCGAATTGATCCCGTGCTTACCACCGGCAACCGAGATGATCTCGTCGTTGTCGGTGTTCGTCGGTGGCTTCCCGTAGATCCGGAAGCCAGCAGCCGGGATCATCGTCTGGTCGACGCGATAGAAAAAATTTCGGTCTTGAGCCTGGGCGCTCACGACATAGAGAAGATGGCTCTCCTCTGGGAAATAGCGTTTGTGGACCATTCTCTCTTCATCCGAGAGAGCGACCTCACCATCGGAACGAGTGTGAAACCACCCCACGATGGTGCGATTGGGATGGCGAGCAGCGGCGATTCGGCGTGCGCGTTTCCACAGATTCTCCTCGAAGCGCCCCGTCTCTTCATCACCGAGCGGGGTCTCGATGGCATCTTCCACCAAAAGGAAGGCCAGGCCGTCAGAGTCCTCCGAAACACGCCCCACGAGAAGCCCGACCTGCTCTCGCTGCTCACGCTTGGCGAAGTCCTCTAGGGCACGAAAGAGCTGATAACGAAGGTATATCGGAAGACGGGGATCGTCTTGGCCTATGAGAAAATACTCTTCCGGTTCTCTAAGTTCTGTTTTCATAATCTTAAGGGGTGACTCGCTCCACAACCTATCTATTCTCTGGGGCTCAACTATGTTTCGACCTGAGGGTGACAAACTGCCAGACCCTCCTTGTCAAACACGTGAACGAACGCCGGGTCGAGTCTCAGTTGCAAGGCGTCCCCAACGTTAGCGCGGTTCGCTGCATCGGTGCGAACAGTCACTTGCTCTTTCTCATTTTCTTTCTCGCTTTCGAGCTGGCAAAAGAAAAAGTTCTCAGAACCGAGAGGTTCCACGACGTCGAGCTTCGCCGAGATGTTGACCTGTTCGCCCTGGGCTGGGCCGATGGCCAAGTGCTGGGGACGAACACCCAGCGTCACGCTCCCGGTGAGCGAACTCGCAGCCTGGGGAAGCTTCATCTGGAACAGAGGGTGTATGGCCATGCCGTCCTTGGCTTCAACCTTCAAAAGGTTCATCCCAGGCGAGCCAATGAAGGTTGCCACAAAGAGATTCGCCGGCTCCTGGTATAGCTTCAACGGGCTGTCGCACTGCTTGACCAAACCACCGTCCATGATCACGATTCTGTCTCCCAAGGTCATAGCCTCGGTCTGATCGTGAGTCACGTAGATGGTAGTAACACCCAGCTTGTGATGCAGACGCTGGAGTTCGGCTCGCATCTGGACGCGAAGTTTGGCATCCAGGTTCGACAGGGGCTCGTCCATCAGAAAGACTTGCGGTCTGCGAACGATCGCGCGACCCATGGCGACCCTTTGCCGCTGGCCGCCGGACAACTCTTTAGGGCGACGCTCCAAAAGGTGGCCGATATCCAACAGGTCGGCGGCCTCCTTCACCCGAGCCGCGATTTCGTCGGCGGGGTACTTGCGCAACTTCAACCCAAACGACATATTCTCGGCCACTGTCATGTGGGGGTAGAGCGCATAGCTCTGAAACACCATCGCGATGTCTCGATCCTTTGGGGAGACGTCGTTGACCACGCGGTCACCGATCTTTATCTCGCCCCTCGTGACATCTTCCAGCCCCGCAACCATGCGCAAAGTCGTTGACTTTCCACAACCCGAGGGACCCACGAGTACCAAGAATTCGCCATCCCTGATGTCCAGGTCGGCACCCTTAACGACGTGTACCTCATTGGGTTTACGGGATGGCTTCCAGACCTCCCACCACTTGCGTGGGATAGGCTCCGTACCGTGATAAATTTTGTGAACTCCGGAAAGGGTTACTCCCGCCATGCCAGCACTCCAGGCCGGGTCTTTTGGAAATGTTCAACCCACTCCTGCCGACTCACCTGGGTACATTCTAAGAAAAGCTCCCAGGCGTTGGCCCAGAGCTTACTCAGAAAAGTCCGAAGACATCGAGCGATGCATGACCGACCCCGACTGCATTCTCAGCAACTGAGCGTAGGCACGGTCCCAGAGAGCCTGAGTTTGGGGATGCTGCTCCGTGAACTCAACCCCGGCACGATGAGCCTTTCGCCGCTTATCCTCCGATGCCGACCAGATGGCCACAGCCCTGAGGGTCAGTTTGGGAAGATCGCTCAGTTCGAGCTCAAAGGTGATGTCCATAATGCTGCCGATCTCAACGGCGTCTTCGCACTGGATCTGGGCACCGTGTAAAGAAAGGTCGATGGTCACGGCACGGAAGCCGGGGAGTTGTTGCGAAAGGACCCGCAGACCGATCGGGATCCGCTCGCTTCGGCGAGCGAGTTTTCCTATGTCGGGACGGGGGGCGGAATCGAGAATGGTCGCTAGCTGGGCTTTGTGCTCATCGTCGCCGAGTATCTGGCTGATCACGAGAAACGATTTGTCCGGAAGCTGCCTCACAGAGTCCATCACGACTTCCATCTTGAGGCCCGTCATAGAATCTCCCAAGAACGCCTGAAGGTTGATCTTCGATAACATTCCGGGCTGGTTCTTTTTGCGCTTCGAACGATAGGTCAGCGTAGAACCAGAAATATCTATGAATTCGACCTTCTCAGGCCCAAAAATCCCAAACAAAAGTGAAGATGCCCTCCAGGGGTATCGAAATACCGCCCCATCTGAATTTGTTCTTAAAGCCTATCAGGCTTCCTCTTCCAAAGGTGAAGTTGTGAGAATCTGGCGCAACCGCTTGGTCAAGCGGTCAAAATTTCCGTCCAACCGGTTGGAGCCCCAGTGGAGCGACCAAGCGCAGCGAGTGGGCTCGAAAACAAGCCTGGCTCGATGAGACTGGTAAGCGATCTCCATGGTGTTTTCTGCCACCGACTCGACACTCACAGAGTCCGAGATCCACAGATGCATCCTCTTGCGACACGCAACTGTGTAATTTGACATCACTCGACTATCCACCATACGTTCCATCAACCCACTTTCGAAAGGTGCCTTCGCCTCATTGGCAAAGCTCGCCACACACAATATTTATCTAGATTCGGAGAACATTACAATGACTACTGCAATCGGAGAAAAAGTCGCTGATTTCGAACTCACCAGCCACACCGGAGACCCCTTCAAACTCTCGACCCAACTGGAGAAAGGCCCCGTGGTCCTGGCCTTCTTCCCTATGGCTTTCACCGGCGTCTGCACCGCTGAAATGTGTGAGTTTCGCGATAGCATAAAAGACTTCGAGAGCTTGAATTGCTCCGTATTCGGAATTTCCGTAGACAGCCGCTTTTCGCTCAAAGCCTTTGCCGAACAACAGAACCTCAACTTTAGCTTGCTTTCAGACTTCAACAAGGAAGTCTCCGGCAGCCTGGGGATTCTCTACGAAGACTTCCTGGGAATGAAAGGCGTCTCCAAGCGGTCCGTCTTCGTTATCAACACAGACTCCACAGTGGCTTACAAATGGGTCACCGACAACGCCGGTGAGAGCCCCTCGCTGGCCGAGGTTCGAGAGGCTCTGGCAAAGCTCAGCTAAGCCGTCACCCCTCTCCCCCATAGAGTCACCACAGAGCGATCCATCTAGGATCGCTTTTTTGATCCCGAGGCCACAAAAGGGTTTTAGACTCGATCTTTTAACTTCTTAACTATGTTTCAAAACTTCTTTGGAGCTTTCCGTCGCTTGCTTCCCGGTTCAGAGACACCCGTTGAAGAGCGCCGCGAAATTGTGCGAGTCCCCTGTAAGATACCGGCTGTGTGTCGCCATGCCGGTGGTGAACAGATGAAGGTCGTGGTCGTGGACATGGGCATGCGAGGGCTCCGCTTGGAGACGGACAAGAAGCTTGCCAAAGACAGCGCCGTTGCCATCCTTCGACCAGGTGGAGGTCCGATCGCTTGCAAAGTCGTTTGGACTCGACCCAAGAGATTCTCCGAGAAACACCTCTCCGGGCTCCAGTTCTCCGACACCTCCGCCAACATGAAAGCCTCTTGGATCAAAGGGACGCTTCAACAACTGGGTTTTGAACCTGGCCGGATCAAGGAGAAGAGAAAACACATACGAGTTCCCTCCGAACAGAGAGCCACCCTGGTGAGCACCGCTGGCGATGAACTCACCGAGGGAATCATCCTCAACCTGGGACTCGGGGGGGCCTTGGTTCAGATGCAGGTTCAGGTCCCCAGTCAGGTCAAGGTCTCTCTCCGCGTGGATCCGGTCGGGGTCGTCGCACCACTGGAGATGCCCTGTCAGATCCGAAGTTCCTGGAAAGACGAGCGCACCCTCAAGTTCATGCACGGACTGCGCTTTGACGACCAAAACAACGACCTGGTGAAGAAGTATCTCAAGATCCTCATGAAGAGCGCCTAG
>CAZVVF010000146.1:0-8115 GCA_964630575.1 uncultured Burkholderiales bacterium
GTAGTCACCGAGTATCTCCCAACTCGCAATCGCTAGATTGACGGTCGCTACGGCAACCCAAAACCCAACCCGCTCAATCGGGGTGGCTCGGTACCACCCGAACTCGAGAACTCCGGCACCGGCGAGTCCCACGACTCCCATGAGGGACAGCGTCTTGGAACGATACCCTCGATAGATCTCGGAACGACCGAGGTGGTGACGAATTTCATTGAGTTGTTCAAGGGCCTGAGAGACATCCATCGCAGACATCATAATGTCTTAACTTTACTTTGTAAAGCTAAATTTTCCGGAGCGCATTGGTATCATCGAAAGGCCTTCTGGGGCTCTAGAAGAACCCGAAGCCTCAAGCGGGTACTTCGAATGACTCAACCAATGACTAGTCCAGCCCCTTTGCCAAATACCATGGAGGAAATCGAGCGTCGCGAACGCCTCCTCGATGAACTTTTACCTGTCGTCGACTCGGAGCCTGCCGAGGAGGTCTATCGACGACTGCAGGAGCTGCACCCTGCCGACCAAGCAGACTTTCTTGAGGAACTCACCGCTGAAAAGCGTGAGGAGTTGGTCCGGCTCTTCGACCAAGAAGGGCTCGCCGACCTTTTGGAGTTCTTCAACGAAGTCGCGCGCAATGAGCTTCTCGACACCATAGACCCCGAGACCCTGACGGACCTTTTGGTCCTGATCGACGATGAGTTGGCAGCGGATCTGGTCGAAGAGATGCCCGAGGACAGGGTTCACGAGATCCTTTCCCTGATGGATATGCCAACCTCGGCCTATGTTCACGATGTTCTGAGCATGCCTGAGGAGTCGGTCGGTCGCTGGATGTCGAGAGACATCTTGGCTCTCCAGAACACCTGGAACGTGGAGCAAGCTCTGGCCTATCTCAGGAGACTCTCGCCGGACACAGAGCACCCCTTCTATCTCTACACGGTCGACTCCGGCGGGGTACTGCAGGGAGTGATCGACCTGAGGAGGTTGATCACAGCCGATGCCCACAGGCTTTTGAGTGAGGTCGAGGTTCGAGAAGTCATCTCCGTAGAGGCTTCGATGGACCAAGAGGCGGCCGCTGAGAGGCTTCGTCACTACGACTTGCTGGCGTTGCCGGTGGTGGACGACCAGGGAGTACTCCTGGGGGTCTTAACCGCCGACGATGTTCTCGATGTTCAGGTCGAAGAGGCGACCGAAGACATCTACCTACAGGTCGGTCTCGACGCCGAGTCCGAGGTTCTCTCTACCGTCTGGCTGACGCTCAAGCGTCGCGTTCCCTGGCTCTTGGTCAACCTGACCATCGGATTCTTTTCGGCCTTTTTGGTGAGCCAGTTTGAGTCGACCTTGGCCCAGGTCGCTCTCTTGGCAGCCTTTATGCCCATCATCGCCGGTCACGGTGGTAACACCGGGTGCCAGACCACGACCTTGGTCGTGCGCGGTCTGGCTTTGGGTGAGATCTACAAGCGTGACTTCAACAAGTTGATAGGCAAAGAGCTGGGCTTTGGACTCCTTTACGGTTTGTTGGCCGGCTGCCTGACCGGGGGTTTGGCTTATGTGCTCACGCGAAATGCCTGGATGGCGACGATTGTGCTGGTGGCCATGACCTTGAACATTCTGTGCGCAGGGTTTGCCGGTGCGACCATCCCACTGGGTCTCAAAGCTCTGCGCATCGACCCAGCCTTGGCCTCAACGGTGTGGTTGACGACGTTTACCGACTGGATCGGCTTCTTGCTGCTGCTGGGAATGGGGACATTCTTCTTGGATAAGTTGTAAGCGGCCTACTGGCTGGGCTCTTGAAACAAGACCGCTCCGGCGATGGCCGTTGCGACCCTCGCGCTGGTGGGGGCTCCGGTGAGGGCCGCGGCGATGGTCATGGCAGGGATCTGGGCTTCGTTTTCAGCCATGGCGCGGGCCATCCTTATGAAACCTGGCGTCCGTTCCACACCGAGCAGTGACCCGGCAAGGCTAAAGGCTGCCTTCTCACGGCTGGTTTGGCCCAAGGCTTCGGCCATGCGAAGAACGCCTGTGGCGGAGTCCTTGCCCGATAGGCCCGCTGCTAGAGCGTAAGGTCCCCGGAGCTCGGGGGTTGAGGCGAAGTCTTCGGCGATGTTGAGGATCGGCCCGAGCGCTCGCGAGCCGCCCGCTGCTGCCGTGGCTGCAGCGTAGTAGGCTTGCTCGGTAGACCCGTTCCCCTCGCTGAGTCCGACCTCGATGGCTTCATCGGCTCCCCGGACCCCAGCAACGCTGGCTGCGATGGCGAAGAGGCCCTGCTCTTTGCTGGTTTCGCCGAGGCCACTGGTCAGGGCCAAAATATCCGGCAAGGCTTCGGCGCCTTCATAGGCTGTGGCCACGCTCAGCATGGCCACAAGGACGGGCTGATCGGGTCGGGCTTCGCGCACGGCGCTCACAACAGCACTGGCCAGAGCCGGGCCGCCGGCGAGAGCCGAAGCCATCGCGAGTGCGCCCTGGTGCCAGGAGCCTTCGCCCCAAGATTTTCCGAACTCGGCATTCGCGGGCGCTGTTTGGATCTGGGCGATCCCGGCCGAAACCGCGAAGAGATCCTTCTGAGTGTCGTCGGCTCCCAACTCTTGGCCCGTGGAAATGGTGTCGGCGGGGTTGGGCCGTATGGGTCGATTGAGCGGTTGTTTTCTTACGGAACGGACATTCATGACCTAAGTTTAGGCTCTGCTTGCGGGCTTGCGGTGACAAGGAGGTTTCCATTTGGTCAATCTGGGCTTGAACCTGGCGACAGGTTAGCGAGGCCGTTGCTCAGAAGCCAGTCGTATGAGCAAACACCCCCAATTTCGTGGCACTGAGGATTATCTCACGGACCCGGCTCTGGAGTCGGCAGTGAACTGCGCTTTGGCCTTAGAGAAGCCGCTTTTGGTCCGAGGGGAGCCGGGTACAGGCAAGACGCTTTTGGCCGATGCCATCGCCCGTTCCCTCAACACGCGTTTGATCCACTGGGCTATCAAGTCTACCACCAAAGCCGACACCGGCCTCTATCACTACGACGCCGTCTCGAGGCTCTACGACAGTCGCTTTCAGGATCGCGACGTCACCGATATCGAGCAGTATATTCGACTGGGTCCTTTGGGTGAGGCGTTCACCGCGAGCGAACGCGTTGTCCTGTTGATCGACGAAGTGGATAAAGCGGACATCGAATTTCCCAACGACCTGCTTCACGAACTCGACCAAATGCGTTTTGTGGTTCGGGAGACACAGCGCGAGATCGTCGCTGTGCACAGGCCGGTTGTGATCATCACCAGCAACAACGAAAAGGAGTTGCCCGACCCGTTTTTGCGCCGTTGTATTTTTCACTTCTTAGATTTTCCCGAGCCGGAATTTATGCAGCGCATCCTGGATGTCCATCATCCCAACCTGGAGAGGGATATCGCTATGCAGGCTCTCGAAGTTTTTTACAATTTGCGAGAAATGCCGCTGCGCAAGAAGCCGACAACCAGCGAGTTGGTAGACTGGATCGCCGCACTCAAGGCCACCGGAGCCGGAGGCTCTCTTTTAGAAGGCAGTGTGCCTCTCTTGGGACTGCTTCTCAAGAAGGAGCAAGATTTGCTCACCGTGGCGCGAGACTTCACCCAGCGTTCGATGAATTGAGACGGCTGTGCTCGTTCGTTTTTTCTACGCCCTGAGAGGAGCGGGCCTCAAGCCCAGCGTGCAGCAGTTGCTGACACTATCGCAAGCCATGGCCCAAGGTCTTCACGGCCAAACTCTCGATGGTTTCTACCACCTGTCGCGCTGCACCCTGATGACGGATGTGGCGGACTTCGATCGGTTTGACCTGGTTTTTTCGGCCTTTTTTGCCGGTGTCGATCAAGCCGCGCTGGAGATCAAAGACACCCTCTTTGATTGGTTGAGGAACGCTCGCGAGGGTGCCCTGCCGGAACTCACCGACGAGGAGCGCGCCTTGTTCGAGAAGGTCGACTTTGAGGAGCTCGATCGGATGTTTCGAGAACTGCTCGACGAGCAGGATGAGAGACACGATGGGGGCAGCAAGTGGATAGGCACCGGTGGGCGCTCGGCGTTCGGGCATTCCGGTGCGGCGAGACCCGGCTTTCGAGTGGGTGGGAGCGGTCGCCACAGGCGCGCTCTTCAGGTGGCTCAAGAACGCCGTTTCCGGGAGTATCGCTCCGACCGCATGCTAGACATTCGTCAGTACGCGGTGGCCCTGCGAAAGCTACGACATTTTGGGCGAGAGGAGGGGGAGGAGGTCCTGGATGTTGAGGCTACCATTGAGGCTACCACTCGCCAAGGTGGGGAACTCGAGTTGGTGGAGCGCCGACCTCGCCAGCCAACGATGAGAGTGATCCTGTTGATGGATGTCGGCGGCACCATGGACCCCTTTGTTCAGCGAGTGGAGGCCTTGTTTTCGGCCGCTTCTCAGGCCTCCCACTTTCGCGAGTTTCGGGCCTACTATTTTCACAACTGTGTCTATGGTCAGGTGTTTGAGGATGCAGCCTTTCGGCAGCCGGTTCCGCTGTCGGAAATCTACCGCACCTGCGACAAGACCTATCGACTGTTTCTTGTGGGGGATGCGATGATGGCACCCTACGAACTCGTTGCCAACAAATATTCCTTTTTCTTTGGCCCGCCTCAAGAAGAGAGAGGCTGGGACAGCCTCACTTCGTTGAGGGAACGATTCCCTCGTTCCGTATGGTTGAATCCAGAGCCCCTAAAGTACAGGCACGGCCAGACCCTTAATCAGATCCGATCTCTCTTGCCCATGTACAGCCTCACGCTCGATGGTCTAGAGGAGGCTATTGAGCAACTGCGAGCATAGGCGCTTGGAAAGACGGTAATTTTTCACCGCGCAGTATGGCTGCAGCAGCCGACGCCGAGCCTTTGATGGAAACCTGAATCTGGTCGAGCGCCGGAGGCGTCTGCGGTTGAGCGGGTTGTTTGGGCTCCTGAGGTGCAACGGGCTCGGTCTTTTGTTGCTCTTGGGCTTGGCGCTCGCGTTCAGCCTGTTTGATCGCGTCGAGTTTGGTCTGCCAAACGACAACGCGTCGACCGGCGTGGCTCAGGCCCCGGTAAGCGTGACTCACGGCATCGACCGCGTAGGAAAATCCCATAAGGCTCCTGCCGACAGCAGCGTGCTGTGGGGAGAACATCACGGCCAGGCCGCCGGCGAATCCGACTAGGTCGCTGGCGACGCGTCCGACGTCCATAAACTTGTCTAGAGTGGTGGACTGAGGGTTCTTGAAGGTCTGCCCCAACTTGACCGCGTTCAGGGCCAATATGCCACCGCGAACAACTGGTACAACGCTGGCCTGGAAGGAGTCCTTGATGGGTGTGTTCACTTTGTTGAGCAGCGTATCGGAGAGGGATGTGGCTGCCATTCGCATGGCTAGGGCGGGGTCGTTCTTGGCTGCCTCAGTCGCTTCGGTGAGGGTGAAGACGGCTCCGGTTGCAAGGGCGTGGCCTGCGGTGCGAAGATTGATTTTCATAGTGATTGATGCCTCAGTAGTTTAGTTGGAGCAGAACCAAGGACCGAGTGCTTATCTATATGTTTGTGAGATGATCCACTAGTCTGCTTGATACCTACTATAGGCTGGCACGCCTTGGGGCGGCTTACAGAAAAGTAAACGTCTGGTCACAGCAAGTTCGAGGAGCGCAGCAGTCGGTTTTGTCCTATCGTCGCTTTGGGTCGAGTCTGGGTGAGGCTGGCTTTCCGGCCAGCTTCGGTGGTGGTGGGGAGGGTGGAATGACCTCGCCTTCGACCTGGGGCGTCGGGCAGTGGGGGGTGTCCTCAGGGACGGACTGTACGGGATCTCCGGGCATCGGAGGGTGTTGAATCGGTTCGGGGGTGGCTCGTTGGGTGGGGACTTCCACGGCACCTGCGAGTTCGGGAGGGTGTTCTACCTCGGTCCCGCCCCCAAGTGGTGGGACCACAGCTTGCGCGCCATCGAGAAGTTGGCTCTTGACGAGGAGGGCCGCAGCGGAGACTCCACCACCCAGAAAGAGAAGGTCGGCCAAAAATCGTCGTCTACTTTTTGTGTTCTTCTGTCGTTGAGTCATTCTTTTTTGCTCTCACTCTCTCTAGCTAGGGGTGCCCACGAGTTGAGGGGTCGAATGGGCCAGGGCTTCCTCGATCTCTTTGGCTACGGGGTCGGCGGCATCTCGCGTCCAGCGCGCGAACTCAGCGCTCCAGTTGAGTTGAACTTTGGTGTCTCCAGGCATCAGGGCGATACACTGACAGCCACCCTTTCCGCAACCGCCCTGACTGAGGGCCTCTTCTCCGCACTGCTTGAGCTTTCGGGCGGCCTTTTGGTTGTAGCCGGAAACGACGTGCCCTACTCGCACGTCCGTGCGTCGGTCGGTTCCGACCAGACGCGCGCAGGGGTAAAGGTTGCCCGAGGGGGCGATGGTGACCTGATTTCCACCGAAGTCGCAATGCCCGGAGACGTCTCCGGAGAAACGGTCGGTGGTGGGAAAATACGAGGAGAAAGGGGCTAGGTACAGGGCCTGATCGGTGAGCATGGAGAGAAGGCTTATCCGAGCTAGTTGGGGCCAGACTCGCTGCAAGGTCTCCCGGGCTCGGCTCCAGTCGGCCTCAAGATCGGGCAACAGGGAGATCCGACTCGCTCCTGCGCGATAGAGGCGCTCCACAGCCGGTAACAGCGATCCTACGGTCTCGGGGGCGACCACCATCAGGATGTGCACTCTGGAGAGGCGACCCAGAGCCCTCTCTAGATTTCGCCACACCAATTTGCCAGAGCCCCGACCGTTGGTGAAGGGTCGGGCGAGGTCTTGTACCTCCTCGGGGCCGTCGACCGAAAAGGCGGTCCAAACGTTGTAGTCTTCGAGAAATCGAAGCTGCTTCTCTTCTAGAATGGTGGCGTTCGTGGTGACCTGGATGCTCAGCTTGCGCCCATTGCGCTCGGCCGCCTTACGGGCCATTCGGCTGATCTTGACCATGGTAGGGTAGCGGAGGAAGGGCTCCCCGCCAAAAAAGCTCAGTTCCATGTCGCGATCGCCTGACAGGAGCAGCTTCAAGCCTTCGAACGCGGTTGAGTCTGACATGTGTCGATTGAACTTTTCGCCAGCGTAGCAGTAGGAGCAGGCCAGGTTGCACTGGTGAGTGAGTACTAAACAGACTTTCATGCATCCCCCTGTCGCTGATTCTGAACACTTTATTCCGCTATCTCAAGACTTAAACGATTTGTCGCGACTTCCTTTGCTGGGGTGGCCTCAGAGGGAGGTCGGCCAATGATACTCGTCGTAAGCGAACCGGCAGCGTTGGGGTCCCAAAGCGGCAGATATTTTCGTTGCAGATTGGTGGGCAGATGGCCGAAAAGACAAAAAAAATGGCGAAGTCGAAAGCTGGTAAGAAGCCGACTCGCAAAAACACGAACGGTAAGTCGGTAGCCTCAGTGGCTGCGAGTCGAACCGGACCCAGGTGGGTGGCAGCTCGAGAGCTCGAAGAGAAATTGGAAGAAAGGCTTCTTGAGGATGCTATCCTCAGTGCCAAGCTCGCTCTTCACGAACTCGACGAGGCGACTCGTAAAGCTCCGTTTGAGCGTCGCAGCGGACTTCGATTGCGAGAGAAGGCGATCAAGACCGAGCGAGCCTTCAACCGTCTACGGGCCCTCCGTCGCGGAGACCTCGTACCGGAACGCCATCCTGATGACTAGTGCGACAGAGAAGCAGGTTAGCCCCATCGAGCCAACCCGCGAAGCTGGTTTAAACCGTCTGCAAGAGTTTGTTCCCGAGGTGGGGCGTGCTTATGCTCAGCAAAGGAACTTTGACCTGGGTCCAGACAAGCGCCAGAACGTTTCGGGGCTGTCCCCTTACATCGGGCAACGGCTGATCACAGAGAGCGAAGTTGTGGCCGCCGTACTCGCTGGTTGTTCGACACGCGATGCTGAGTCTTTCCTTCAAGAGATGGGTCGGCGTACCTATTGGAAGGGTTGGTTGGAGGGACGTCCCCAAGTCTACACGAGCTGGCGTCGTCTGGTGGCAGAAGACCTCAAACGATGGCCCGAGAGAAAAGACTATCAGGCCGCCGTTTCGGGTGAGACCGGGATCGAGGCTTTCGATGCTTGGGTGAAGGAGTTGAAAGCCTACGGCACTCTCCATCATCAAGCGAGACTCTCCTTTGCCTCCATTTGG
>CAZVVF010000147.1:0-8080 GCA_964630575.1 uncultured Burkholderiales bacterium
CCGAGAGACCCTGGCGACTGTGGCGTGAGGTACTCTTTCTCCCAGAGAGCAAACATATCGCTGTGAGAGACACCCTCGAAGGGGAAGGCGAAGTCGACTTCGAGACCTCCCTTCTTCTCTCGCCACACCTCGACGTGCTGATGAGGGGCGACATGGGTTGCCTCATTCGAGGCAAAAAGCTCCAGGCACGACTGGTACCGATCTTTCCCGCACGCTTTCGATACTCGCTCAAGCGAGGGCAGAAGGAACCCATCGCCGGATGGTGTTTTCGAAATGCCCGGCCTATCCCCACCTATAGTCTGCGTTACTTCTCTCGACTCCAGGCACCGTTCTCAACCTACCTCTGGATCGTGTGGAACCCTAACGACACAAAGGTCCCCCGTACAGAGGACCTGGACCTTAAGTACCAAGAAGCTCGCGACCGATTAGGGCTTTAAGGCCCGAGCCTAGAGCGGTCGCTCCCAGCGAGCGAGAAGCGACACCAACTCGTCCTGCAACTCCATACCCGGCCAAGTTTTGTCGATGTTGTTGACCAGAATTGAGAAAGCGACCGTCTCCCCATACGCCGTCACCACATAACCGGTGAGCGCGGTGTGGTTGTTCAAAGTTCCAGTCTTGGCTCTGACCACGGCACCGCCGAGACGGCTCCGCATAGTTCCGTGTCCTGGCGAGGGGAGCGAGTCGATGAAGACCTGTCCCTTGTCAGAGTTCCACATGCTCTTGAGCACGTGTACGAGTTGGTATGGAGCGATCCGATTCTTCTCCGACAGGCCGCTGCCGTCCACCATCTTGAGCCCAGCATCGGAGATCTTATTGCGGCTAAAATAGTCTCTGACCACCGCCTCGCTGTTGCGAGCACTGCCGAACCCGACCAAGCTCGCACCCAAGCGTCTAAAAATGTGTTGAGCCAGAAGATTGTCGCTCTCATTGTTGGTGCGAGTGATGAGTTCCTGAAGCCTGGGAGAACGGTGACGCGCGAGTAGCACCTTGCCCTTGAGAGGCTCGGGTTGGCCCTCCTCCACGGTTCGCCATTTTCCGTCGAATCGAATCCCGCTCTTCTCCAAGATCCGATAGAAGGCACTGCCAGCAAAGCGAACCGGGTCATTGACCGTCAGTGTGGTCTGAACGGTATCCCCCTGAACAGCGACGCCGTGAACGATAATGCTGTCGGTTCCCCTTGGGCGCTCGGCCCAGATCTGGCTGTAGCCACCAAACTTAACGTCGTTGACAAGCTTTAAGGAGCCGCTGTTGGGCTCCACGAACATCCCCTTGGGGCCAACGCTCACCGTCACAACGTTTCGATTGAGGCCCAGCCCCCCCACAGGCGCTGCGTAGCTATCCAAAAGATAACGGTCGTGATAGGACTTGGAAATAAAATTCCTATCGAAGTCTGAATCGTCGATGATCAGCTCACCCGTCACCTTACTAATGCCGTGAGTCTTGAGGGCTTTCGCCATACTCTGAAACGGCGCCACCGCCGAATCGACAAAGGGAGGAAAGAACGTCGGGTCACCGGCAGCTTTGAGAACGATATCCCCATCCACGACTCCATCGGTCGTTTTGCTAGGCCCATACAAACGAGTTTCAAAGCGGAAGTCCTCACCCAGGGCATCCAGAGCGACGGCCGTGGTGACAACCTTCAGATTGGAAGCCGGGATCATCGGGGTCGTGCCGTTGAAGGAAAACGGCACCTTACCACTCTTGAGCACCTGAGTGCTGACACCCACCTTAGCCCCGTAGCGCTCCTCGAAGTTCTGTACGATCTTGGACGCAGTAGCGCTGAACTCTTTCGCGCTCGGTTGCCCCTGCGCGAAGGCTGGCAAGAGCAGAAACAGAGTGAGAGCGCAGACTAGAATCATGCGGGTTGGTGTCTTCATAACTGCTAATCCTCTCTCCAGTAGCTAGAGTCCTTTTCAATTTAGGAATATTTTTCAGTTTTTACATCCCTTTGTTTCAAGGCAGAGAAATGCCCGGCTTTTCCGAACCATAAGGTCATGCCGTTCGTGCCTATCGTCGAGGACTCTCCCAGCCAGGCATGACGAGCAGGTCCTGGCTGGATGCCATCAAGCACCCATTTAAGACGATCTACAGGGTGATCACCGAATTCCTAGACGACGATGGTCCCTTCATCGCCGCCGGAATTGCCTTTTACGCGTTTTTCTCTCTCTTTCCGATCGTTTTGATCGCCGTTGCTGTGCTCTCCTATCTCTACACCCCAGAGCAAGCCATCAGCGGAGCGATCGAACTCGCCTCACTCTTTTTGCCGGCCGATATGACTTCATTCCTGGACTCCAATGTGAGAGAGATCTTCCGCTCCGGCAAGAAGGTCGGCCTGGCCGGGATCCTCATACTCCTGTGGTCGGGACGGCAGCTGTTTCGAGCGATGGAACTGGCCTTGCACAAGGCTTGGGATATTCCGCAGAAGCGCAATTGGCTGGTGGGCAACCTCTTGGCTATGATGCTGGTCTTGCTCTGCACGGCTGTGGTGATGGGAGTAGGAGCGATATCACTCCTTCTCACCTGGGTCAGTGTCACTCTGGACAACGCCAAGCTTCCCGGTGTCCTTGAAAACGGCTGGACGGTGGCCGATGCCCTTGTCTTCAGTCACATTCACTCGTGGTTTGTGGTCCCGGGCGCGGTCGCTTTGATCTTCCTTATCCTCTACATGATACTGCCGTCACGCCAGGTTCCAGTTCGAATGGCCGTTCCGGGGGCCCTATTCGCCTCCATCGCCTGGAAAATCTCGTCCTGGGTCTACCTGAAGTACATCGTCGTACTCGGCTCAAGCAGCCCATTCTACGGTACCATCTGGGGAATCGTCGGACTGCAGGTCTGGCTCTACATTGAAGCCAGCGTGTTCATGCTTGGCGCCGAACTCGTCTTTGTCACCATGGACTCCCAAGAGCGCGCCGTGATAGGCAACGGCCAGAAAAAGCGGCGCAAGGGGTAGTGGCCTGAGAGCTCTCAGGCTGCTTCTGGCCCTCTAACGAGCCAAAACGGAAGGCCCGTACATCCAACCTCGAAAAATCAAGTTGTTCACCGTCGCCCCCTGCAGCAAACGAGACAAGTCGGAGCCCGAGGCCGCCTTCAGCGCCTCTTCGAGCCGTTCTCTGGAACGCTTTCGCTGGGTTCGAGTTCCCTCATCGGCATTCTCGATGTTTCCCACCATCACGCGCCCGGCTCCGCCGACGCGGTCTAAAAAGGCCGCGGTGTCCCGCCACAGGCTCTCTTCATCGAACTGAGCTCTCTGGTCGCGTGGGAGTTCCGAATGGAAAAGACCTACCACTTTTTTGTATCCCGCCGCTTCAAAAGCCTGAGCGAGTTCTGCGGCCTCGAGTTCTCGGTCAGGGAAGCGAAGCGACTTACCACCGATGAGCGTTCCCGGTTGAGTCAAGCTCTCGCAGTAGAAGAAGAGTTCTTCAGCACCGAGGTCTTCCCGAAGCGCCGCAACCAGGTCGGAAGCGGAGACCTGATCCCCCTCCAAAACCGTAACCATTCTCGGCGGAAAGCCCATCTCCGCGAGAGCTTCTTCGACCCTCTCTCCTTTGAATTTTTTGTCCAAGGAGACCAAGACGGCCCGCTTGCTCTTGGGGGAACTCGCCGCAGCGGGAGCCCGGTCAGGTCCCTGCAACCAGATCTCTCGAAGCTCCATGAACCCCTCCGAGTCGCGAGCGGTGATTCGAAAATTGTTCCAACCTGGTACCAGAGTGCGAGTCAAGTTAAATTGCAGAGCCCTTATCGCTAGTCCCGGGGGGCTCTCCCAGGCGAACGTTCCGTTGTGACGGATATCGACGTTCTCCAGGATCTCTTCGGAGATCGCAGTGCCGAGGAGCTCCGCGTCGGGGCTAGACACAATGGAGAAGTCTTGCGGCTGGGTGATCGAAAAGCGTATCTTTTCCAACTGGTCGGTCAAAGAGACAAGAACTTCCCTGTTCTCAGTCGCTCGGCCGAGCAAGCGCCCGTTGACCATCTCCAAGATCTCGAGTTCAAGCAGCATGCGCACCTGCCCAGAGTCGACCATTTCGACCTTCCCAACACCCTGGGGAAACACAGCCCGTACCCGTTCGTAGCCCGGCCCGCTCACGATCTCGAAAAGGGCGAAAGACTTCGAGCGCCCTACGATTTTGGCTTCTGTCGATTTCGGGCTCTTGAGAATATAAACACTGCCATCATAACCGACAGCCACCACGTCAGAGAGGCCGTCTTGGTCAACATCCTGCGTCACCATCGAGCGCATGAACGGCTGGGAACTTGCCACCGTCACCATCTCTGGGGTTTCTAGCGTAACGACCCTCTGGTCCTTGGCCTCTTCTTCGCTCAAGATCTTCGAACGAGACAGAAAGGACACGACCTCTGGGGCTGGGTGGTCTGCGTCCACACGAAAGAAACGGAATTCATCCGACGTATAGTTCCAGTGACCGGCAAAGATCCCGTGGTGAAGTCCGTACTTGAGGACCTGCCCATAAGCATCCAGCAAGGCCGCATAGCGAGCCGCTACCAGCCCTTGTTTGAGAGAGGCCCGCCCCTCAACGGTGAGCGTCTGCCCGCTCTCTAGCACAGCATCGGTAGGACGAGGCTTTGGCGATGCCGAGGGCGACTCTTGCGCCAGACCGAAGTGGAACATCAGCAGTACCGCGACGCACACCGCCATCCATCGCAACACTTCCGCCTGATAGGCGAAGCCTTTCTGGGACTTTCTTGGGCTGAGGTAAACACCCGTGTTCGGATGTTCAAACATCTCTCGGATCATAAATATGCACCTTAAGGGGACCTAAACTGCCCCCACGTTCCATCCTGGTCCTGAGACAACCTTGTCAGGTTAACATTTCGTCAAACAGTCCACGGGTTGGTCATTCATGATATAATTCGCCAGTGAAACCGCAGGTCACAAGCACAGGGGGAAGAGTTCCTTTCATCGCCCCATCTGGCAGTCAATCTCCCAAAGCGCCCGCAAAGGTTCAGCAGCAAGCCGAACTTCCTCAGGACTCTTTTCAGTCCGCACCACTCGAGAGTGTCGCAGGCGGTAAATCTAGCGGTTCGTCCCAGACTTCGGGTCAAACCCGAGCCGCAACAAGCCCCAACAACGAGAGCGCCCGAAGTGAGGCCAAAGGCCCGAGTCCAGAAGCCCCTAAGCCCAACAACGCTCCCTCCGTACTGATGCAAGAGCAACCCGCGATCGTCGAGAACGACGCCCCGCGCACGACGCTTGCCGATATGGCCCTGGCGGCGACTCGCAGCATCGGCAGAGGACTCAAAAACCTGATCGTTGGCGACCAGCTCTCCGTCTTCAAGCAGGAGCTAGGCACCATCAACTCGCTTGAGAGCATGGCCCAAAGCCTTAAGACCCCCGAACAGTTCGCTGCCAAAACGGCTGAATTCAAAAAGCGCCTGGAGGCCGGGGAGACTCTCGAACAACTCCGTCCAGAGGCTTATGCGGTGGCCCGAGAAGCAGCCAAGCAAGAGACGAAAATGCGGGCTTACGACTGCCAAGTGCTCGGAGCACTGGCCATGGACGACGGCCATATCGCCGAAATGCGAACTGGAGAGGGAAAGACTCTCACAGCTGTTCTCCCACTCTATCTCAACGCGCTGGCCGGCAAAGGCGCGCATCTCGTCACCGTCAATGAAACGCTGGCCAAGCGAGATTCCGAGTGGATGGGACCTATCTTCAAAAAGCTTGGCATGACGGTAGGTTGCGTCACAGACTCCCAGTCCGCCGAGGAAAAGCGCTCTGGCTACAATTGTGATGTCACCTACGTGAGCGACCGGGCCTTAGGTTTTGATTTTCTGCGCGACCGCGGAGCGATGAACACCAGCGAAAGGGTTCAGCGCAGCCACTTTTTTGCTCTCATCGACGAGGTCGACGAGGTCTTGATCGATGAAGCGCGCACCCCCATGATTTTGTCGGGGAAAAGCGGAGAGCCATCGTCTGACTACAACCTCTTTGGTGATATCGTCAAGACGCTCGTTCCCGGGGACGACTTCAAGATAGACGAGGAAAAGCGAACGGCCTGGCTGACCGACGGTGGTCTTCGCTACGTCGAGAACGAAGTGACCATCCGGGAAGCCCAAGAGACCTTAGCAAACTCCTCTCCAGGTTCAGAGGAGGCCATCCAAGCCCGTAAGACGGTGGAGAATGCCACTCTCCTTCGAGGAGCCCTGCGCAGAGAGAACGCGGCCAAGAAAGCCTTTGACGATCTCGACTACGAAAAACCGAACGCCGTCGCCCTAGCACTCGGCATGAACGGCGACTACGATAAGGCTTCTGCGGCAAAAGCCGAAGCCGCCCTCACCGTGGCCACCAGTATTCGAGAGCAGCTGGCCAAGAAGGTCGACGGCATCAATCTCTACGATGGCGACAACGACCACCGACTTCCCTACATGATGGCGGCCCTCAAAGCCCACACACTGTTTCGCAAAGGCAAGGACTACACCGTAGAGGGTGGCGAGGTCAAGATCGTCGATGCCAACAAAGGGCGAGTCTCTGAGGGCAAGCGCTACAGTGACGGCCTGCACCAAGCACTCGAGGCCAAGGAAGGCCTCCCCCTCAAGGCCGAGACCCGAACGATCTCAAAGATTACGATGCCTGAGTTGATCGCTCAGTACGAGCGAAAATCAGGTATGACCGGCACCGGGAAGACCTCCGAGAACGAATTTCTGGAGACCTATGGCCTGGACGTCATCGAGATCCCTACCAACAAGCCGGTCATCCGAACCGACCGCCCCGACGTCGTATTCGCGACCAAGGAGGCCAAGTACCAGAAGGTCGTTGAGGAAGCCATGAAATCAGCAGCCGAAGGGCGGCCCGTTCTCGTGGGAACCGTCTCGGTCAACGCCAACCGTGAGGTGGCCTCCCGCCTTCTCAATTCGGGTTGGCCTGCCGACAGGATCCAAGTTCTCAACGCCGAGACGGTCCGCGGCGGCGAAGACTCCCACGATGCCAACGCTGGCAGAAGCGGAACCATCACCCTAACAACGGGGGACCGAGCCAAGAACATCGATCTCGACCCGGTCAACTACAAAAAGATCGCCTTCCTCGCTCAAAGCGCCGCCGGAGAAGGCAAGCCCGTTCTGGTCGATGCCGACAACGCTCAAGATGCGGATCAGATTCAAGCCTGGCTGAGAGGCTCGGTTCCAGTCAGCATCACCAACCAGCCCCAAGCCAGTGCCGGTCCCGGCGTTCAGATTCGCGTTCTGACACCAGAGACTCGGAAAGCTCCTGTCGAAGCCGGCTTCTCCCGCATCAAGGCCCAAGATCACAGGATCGACAAGCCCTTGCAGATGAGGGTCACAGATGACAACCTCCAAGAGGTCCTACCCCAAGCCTTGAAAGCCTTCGCTGAAGGGGTCCCAGTCATACTTGAGGCGGCCACCAGTCAGCAGCTTGGCAGCACCGCAGAAAATCTTCTCGACCACGGCCTAGGCCTTGAAGCCATCCCCATGGTGTGTGAGGGCAAAGAGAAAGAGAACGTCATGATCGAGATGGCGGGACGCTCTGGTTTCATCACCGTAGCCACCAATATGGCTGGGCGAGGTGCCAACATCAAGCCGGATTTGGTGGCCACAACTCGCATTTCTGAAGCGGCCTACGAAAAGGCGAGCGCAGGGGAAGCCGTCACCATCACCGTGGATAAAGAATCTCAGGCCGTCAAGATTCAAAGACTCCTAAACGATCACATCGGCGTCAGCATCAGCCAAAAGCCCGAGCAAGCTGCCGAGCCGGGACAAGTTCTCGTCCGCTACGGCAAAAACTTGGAGGAGCCAAAGGGCGGAGTCAATCTCAAAGGTTCAGACTTTAAGACCGGTGGACTCCACGTCATCGGCACAGAGCGAGCCTCGTCCCGCCGAATCGACGACCAGCTTATCGGTCGCTCGGGGCGACAGGGTGCCGAGGGTGAAAGCCAGTTCTATCTCTCCTTAGAGGATGATGTGCCCCGTATCTTTGGCGGCGAGAACTTCGAACCACTCCTCAATCTCTTTGGTTCCTCACAAGACGGCGTCTCATCAGACTTTGTCAACAAAATGATGAGCAAGGCCCAATCCCGTGTGGAGGGCCAGCATATCGAGCAGCGGACCAACG
>CAZVVF010000148.1:0-1113 GCA_964630575.1 uncultured Burkholderiales bacterium
CCGCCGAGCCCGAAACCGCCGAGCCAGAAGTGGCTGAGTTTGAATCGGTTGAAGCCGAGCCCGAGCCTGAAGCGGTGGGAGACTCCGTGGAAGAGTCTGACGAGAGTGGCGATAGCGACGGCACCGAGGAGGCTGTCGTCGAGCCCGAGGCAGACGCCGAACCTGAAGTCGCCGAACCTGAAGTCGCCGAACCAGAAGTGGCTGAAGCTGAAGCGGTTGAAGCCGAGGCCGAGGGAGACTCCGTGAAAGAGTCTGAGAATGGCGAGGACGTCGACCACGACATTGATGAGGTTCCGCTGGGCTGGTCCAGCGACTCCTCTCACGACTTCCACCCGCCGAGCGAGCCTGAGGTTCCCGCGGAGGAGGCTCCCTCGGGGGAGACTCCCCGTCCCTACAGGGTTTCAGCAGTTTCGAAACCTGGAACTCCGGTCTCGTCGGGAGCGTCGGTGGAGACTCTCTCGGACTTTCCTGAAGTTCCGCTGCGCTTGCCCTTCATTTCCGAGGTAGAGGAGACGGAAGCTGATGCCGGGATACCGGTGGACTCTGACGGTCAAGAAGCACCAGAGGAGTCCCTAGAAGGGGGAGCCTCGCTTAGAGGGGGACCTGTCTCAGTCGAAGAGATTCTCGACATCTCTGACCCTGAGGGCTGTCTCTTGCCTCTCGCACCGGTCTTTTTTCTCCCGGTTCCTTGGAAAGAGGCCACGGAGGCTCCCTTCGACTCCAAATTCGACGCTGTGTACCGCCGCTTTCAGAGCGCCTACAGCAAAAACGGAGATTGGCGCCCGATGGTGGAGTCTGCCGTTTCGACCGTCAGGCTCAACCCAGAGACGGGATCTGGATATTTTCTTTTCTTGATTGGAGCCCAACTGGAGAAAGGTGGACATCTGCATACCGCTGATGTTTGCTTGGCTACTGCGATTGAGCTTCTCGAGAGCGGGCCAGCACTCGGTGCGGCGTGTCACCTCGCTGGACGAGTGGCAGGCAGACGCGGTGAGCTCAATCGAGCGCTGGAGTACTTTGAGCGCTCTGCTGAGCTGGCTGGTGAGGCGGAGCTTGCGGTTCTTAAGATTGACGCGGCGGAGTGTCACCTTGGAATGGGCCGGCCCGAAGAGG
>CAZVVF010000148.1:1123-8078 GCA_964630575.1 uncultured Burkholderiales bacterium
TCTACGAATACCTCGCCGAGAACGTCCCCAAGGTCCAGGCGTTGGCCGTTCAGGCCAAGATGGCACAGATTCACCTGCTCATTGGGGACCCCGATGCTTCCCAAGCTCTGGCCGAGGAGACGTATCAGAACTTGTCTCCCAAGAACGCCGGAACCTATCGGGTCTTGGGCCGAATTCTGCTCTCGCGAGCATTCGCTCGCTTGGGAAGGCACGAGTTGGCTCTGGAACTGGCCGAGAAGGCGTGGGAGGGGGCTCAAGGATGGTCCGCTAAGCGCAAGGATGGTCGCCGAATTGCGATATCCAACCTGGTGGACATCTACTGCCTTTGCGACCGCTTCGAAGACGCTCAGTCACTCGTTCAAGAGTCGGGACTCACCGGCTGGGGCTTGTCGGAAGCCGAACTTCTGCTCCGGGCAGGTCACGTCGCGTGCGCCTTGGGCAATCTCGTTGATGCTCGAACCTACATTCGCTTGGGACGGTCCTTTTTGGAGCGATTCAGGAGCCCGTCGCTTTGGCGGAGTTGTTTCCTCGAGTTGGAAGCGGAGGTCTCCCTCAATGAAGGGGACTTTAAGCGGGCGACGCTGATGTCGGAACTCGCTCTGGAAATGTTCGAACGAGAAGCCACCGGTCCCGTCGACCGCTCTCGGCATATCGTGCGGGCCGCCAAGATCGCCGGTGCGCGAGGGGATATCGAAACAGCCCTCGATCTCGTGGAGCAAGCTTATTCCCTGAGAGACCTTCACCTGGGAGCTAATCACCCGCACACCTCGAGCGTGGAAGGCCTCACCGCCGTCCTGTCGGGCGAGTAGTCCTCACTCGGCACGGCTGTTCTTTCGCTACGGCTCTATCGAGGGGCCGTAGTAATAGGTCCAGGCCCGCTGGAGCCACCGCCGGCTCAGCCCGAGGTCGAGGAGCAGGGCGTGGATTTCGGACTGCCCTTTTAGAACCCAGGTTGAATCCCGGCAGAAATTGTAGCGCGCCGCGATCTGCTTTTGAAGCTCGCGGGCTTGTAGGAAAGACCCGGAAAAATAGAAGAGAGACAAGCCTGAGCCACTGTGTCTGAAAAGAAAGCGCTCCTTGTCGAGTCGATGAAGAAAAAGTCCGTCAGTGGAGTGCCCAAACACCCACTGGAAGGTCCCGTCCGAGGTCGGCGCCAGAATAGAGTCCATCCTGGACTCTTGGTGAACAAATGTTCACTATCCTGCTTTGTCTGCTGTGTCCGATGCTGCTTGAGTGGTGGCTAAGAAGCGTTCGGCACTCTGGGTTGGGTATTCTTTGGCGCTCGACGAAAAAAGGGCCAATTGGTCACCCTCGGAAGCGGTCAGAAGAGTCAAGAGGGAGCGAGCCGTTACGTCCCAGTCGCTGACTTGGGCCTCGAACCTCTTCTTGAGGGAGTTGAAAAGGATGACCGAAACGATGGCGACGAGCAGACCGATCGCGGTGGCCACGAGCGCTTCTGAGACACCGGCGGAGACGACTTCGATACCAGCCTTTTTCATTTCAGCGACATCGGCAAAGGTTTTGGTGATCCCCACCACTGTTCCAAAGAGTCCGATAAAAGGCGCGATGACCGCGATGGTACCGAGGTGGGATAGGCCTCTTTCGAGCCTGAGGCGCTCTCTTTCCAAAAGAGTCGAGAGCAGATAGTCGCCACTCTCTAGGGTGGGCGTTTTCAAGTTCAACAGTTCCCGGCAAACTTCGGCGATGGGCCGCTCCAGTTGAGTGAGGTATTCTTGCGCGAGCGCGCGATCTGTCTTCTTGCTGAAAAGCAAATATCGCAGTTGGGCGAGCAGCCAGTCGCCGTTGAGGCTCAGGTGACGCTCTCTCTTGTGGAGTTCCCACCCGATGGCCACCATCAGGAACGAGCATCCCAAGAGAACGAGGATGGTCATGAGACCTGCTGGAGACATACGGGCAAAGAGAGACAACGACATGATAAGAGTGTTTTGAAGCGCGGGACCTGAACACCTTCGAGGAGTGGGGCAAAGCGAATCACTCTGGTGCCAAGTCAGTTTACACCGAGTTCACATGTTGACTGTCTTCGACCTCTAGACTGGTAGCAAGAAATACTGCCACGCGCTTCGTGAGACGAAGTGCTGGTGAGAGGATTGTCATGCAGACCACGCTTTCGTTTCCAGGCGCTCACTCACTCCATAGGAAACTCCGGCCTAGTGCTTCAGGAGCCCCAAACAACACCCGGGCCCAGGTACAAGACCCGCCGGAAAATCCATCTTACGACGCTCGTGGGAGCGTGCCTGACCACGGGCCTCTGATCCCCAACCCGGCGACCTATCCGGCTCCTTCGCAACTCGCGCCTAGGGATTCCATGGAGACCACCTGGGGATTTGGCAAGAATGAGAATCTTTATAACGATGCGATAGCTCAGGCTGTCGCCGATGTTTGGAAGAATGAGACCTACCCGCTTGAGCCCCTTACCTTTAAGGCGCTCGTGGCAGCCGAGAGTGCGTTCAAGAAAGACGCTGTGTCACCAACCGGTGCTGTTGGACTGGTTCAGATAACCGGTGGCACCGCCGAGGCCTACGGCCTTCGTACCTCGCCTCCACCGGACCAGAGACGTCTTCCAGAGAAGGCGTTGCCTGCTGGAGTCCAGATCCTAGCGGATAAGCTTGAGGTTATCGACAAGCCGAATGTGGGTCTCGCCTATGGGAAGACGGTCTCCGAGTTTTATGACAGATCCGGCAAGCCCACAGCGGAGCAGATGGAGACGCTGGCCTTAGCAGGCTACAACGGTGGTGGCTCAACGGTGTTGAGAGCCATGGCTTACGCCATTGAAGATGGGCTCGACCCCAGAGAGTTTGACAACTTGGTTGGGAGCGAGCGACCGACCGCCGAAACTCCCCTTTATAAGGCCATCAAAGATACTTTTGGAGAGAAGTTCGCGGAAGGAAAATACCACGAAATGGGCGCCTATCCCGGCCGGATCCACAGCATCCGCAGCCGTGAGTTTCAGCCGCTTCGTGGCACCCGCATTATGGTCGACCCAGGCCACGGAGGTGGCGACGCCGGTGCTCAAGGCCCTACGGGCGCTAAAGAGTCGATGGTCAACCTGGCCGTGAGCCTCAAGCTCCGGGACAAGTTGACCGACCTTGGAGCCGACGTCAGGATGACGAGAGATACGGACCGCAAGGTGTCTCATCCCGATGCGACCCAGCAAGAAGAGTTGCGAGCGCGGGTGGTTTTGGCGAATGAATGGCCGGCTCAAGTCTACGTTTCGGTTCACTCCAACAGTGCCGCGAACTCGGCAGCCCACGGTACGGAGACTTACCACAGCAGGAACGCTTCCAACAAATCCAAGGAGATGGCCGCTAATGTGAATGCCGAGATGGTCGCGGCCACAGGGTTTCGCAATCGAGGAGTCAAGGCCGCCAACTTTCACGTGATCAAGAACACCAGCATGCCCGCGATTTTGGTTGAGACAGGGTTCATTTCAAACCCCGTCGAGGAGGTTCACCTCACCGACCCGGCGATGCAGGACAAGATGGCTCAGGCTATCACGAACGGAGTTGAGAAGAGCTTCGGTTCGAACGAGAGTCGTGGAGAAGCCTCCTTTGCCGAGCTGGGTAGAGTCGCTCCACCCCCGGTCGAAAGACATGGCGAATTCCTGCTTTCATAAGCATTCGTTCGTTGTCTTTGGAGCGGAGGAAAGCCCTGCTTCCAACCTAAAAAGAGGTCTCTACGGGCCTCTTTTTAGATCCCCGCACAGCGCTCGATTCGTCATGGAATTATCCGCTAGTACGGGATAGGGAGTCTCGCAAAATTGAGATATTTGGAGAATTCGAATGGCAGTAGTCCTTCAGAACCGGCTGGGCGACCAGCTGAAAAATTACCTCCGTGCTCTTGAGCAATTGGAGCAAGAAAAACAAGAAATATCGAGCGCGATAAAAGAGACGATGGAAGAGGCCAAAAAAGAAGGTCTTGATGTTAAGGCGATTCGGCAGATTGTGAAGCTCAGAAAGATTGGGAAGGAGAACTTCGAAGAGCAAGAGTCGACCTTGCACGATTACATGCTTGCACTAGGAATGAGATAGAAGCGTCTCGTCACAGGCTACACGATGAAAGAAAAGAGGCTCAGGAGCCTCTTTTCTTTTATTATTTCTGCCCGGTTTTTAGCGGCAACCCCTGACGAAGGGGCCGCCTCCGGGCGTCTTGCGAGCGCCTCGCTAGAGTGTTTCGAGATAGTCATTGATGTGGTCGAAGAGCACACCGGCGGGGCCGACCCGTAGGAGGGAAACTCGCCCCTGCTTGTCGATGACCGCGAGTGCCGGAAACTCCGTGACTCCAAACTGCTGGGCTATTTCGGGGTCTCCCCAAAGCTGGGCCGAGGTTCCTGGTTGACTCAGGTACAAGCGCAGGGCGTCCTTCTGTATCTTCGGATTGGTGTGAACCGCGACCGTTTCAATGCTCTGGCCAAATCTCGAGGCGATGGCACCGAGTTGTGAGAGCTGCTCGTTCGCCTCGGAGTCTTCGACGCTCCAGAAGAGGATGACGATAGGCTTCTTGAGCAAACTCTCAGCCAGCCGATAGAACTTTCCTTTCCTATCTTTGGCCACCAGGGGAGGCGCTAGCTGGCCGGCACTGCCGGTATTGGTCGCGAGGGTGGCCGAGCTTTCGTGCTCCAATCCGGCCGAACTCATCCTGAAGACGTTGGCTTGCTTGGCCTCGGCGGTGAACTTCTGAGAGGTACCATCAGAGGTCGTCAGAGTGTGCGTTCCAACCGGGATAGAGATGCCGGTTGGCGGAAGGAGCAGTAGGGAGCCGTTCTGGGTGGTCAAACGCACGGGTTGATCGATGTCGCCAAGGAGGGCAAGCTTCGGTCTGCCATCGAGCTCAAAGGCTTCTTGGAGCGCCTGATCGGCTGAGGCTGGGTTGTTGGCCATGAGGTAAGCTGGCCAGAGTAAGGACCGCAGTGAAGCCCAGTCGGGCCTTTCGATCTTGGCACTCTCAAGAATATCGATCGCCTCTTGGGTTCGACCTGTGGCCAGCGCCGCCTGGGCGAGGGTAAGGGACAAAAGGGGAAAAGGAATGTTTGCCAGACGGCTTTTCTCTAGCCCTTTGCTGAGATTGAGGTAGGCGTTTTCATACTCTTTGGCATCGAGCTGGCGCTTACCGAGCAGGTAGTCAAAGGCGGGCTCGGTTTTGACTTTCTCATTGGCCTCTCGGTAGAGGCTTTCGGTCTCCTTGTTGAGCGGCCGCTCTTGGGCTGCCATGACCTTGGAGACCCCAGAGCCGGGAGCCTGCTGTGCCGCTTTCTTCCACCACTTGAGCCCTTCATCGGGTCGTCCCCGCAAGAACTCCATGCGGCCTCTGTAGTAGAGGAGAACGGCGTGTTGGGGATGCCAAGAGTAGGCTGCGATAAGATCGTCTAACTCTTGCTCAGCTTCGGCGAAAGCATTCTCTCGGGCCAATCCGTCGGCTTGACGGCCACTGGCCAGTAGGAGATTGTGCAGAGCTTGGTTGTTGCCGCGTGACAACGACAGGGCTTTGCGGAAGGAATAGATGGCCCTCGGGTCGTTGCCTTTGAGGTAGTGAGCATAGCCCAGTCGGTTGTGGGCGAGGCTAGATTCGGGATAAAAGTTTGCCAGCTTCTCATAAAGGATAACAGCTTTCTCAAGGTCCTTTGCGGCGAGTGCTTGTTCGGCCCTCTGCAAGAGAGGGTCGAAGGCTGGTCGGTCGGCCCAAACTGGTAGGCTGCAAGAAAGAGAAAGAATTAAGACAACTATGGTTCTCGTTAGACAAGTTCGCATGGCTTACGTAGTTTCGAAACCCGGAGGGGTTCAACCTCTGTGACGACCAATTCGGACGAACGCGTGTTCGGAGTCCGGTCCTCTGCAGCTTTTGTGGTGGGCACAGTTGTGGGTACCGGAATCTACCTCAAGCCGGGTCTGGTGGCGAGCCTACTCGGTGAGCCTTGGAAGGTTTTTCTGCTCTGGGCACTAGCGGGAGTGTTCACCACCGCAGGTGCGGTGGTCTACAGCCAGTTGGCTCGCATTTGGCCGCAGAGCGGCGGCGCTTATCGGTTCCTCTATCGCGTGTACGGTCCGTGGGCAGCCTCCATGTTGCTCTCGGCGGATGTGTTTTTGGGGCGCCCCGCCGCCGTAGGGGCTCTGGCGACCGGTTTCGGTTTGGTCTGGGAGCTGTCGGACCAGGAGGGATTGATAGTCGCCTGCTCGCTGATCGTGGCCCTGACTATGGTTCAGTTGCGAGGCGCGAAGGTACAGGGGTTGAGTCAGACCTTGCTCACTGGACTCCAACTCGTTCCTCTGGTTTTGGTCTTGGCGACCTGGGCTCTGTTGGACCACGACCAGGGAGGGAGTCCCCAGGCCCTGGCGCCAGGAGGAGTGAGCCAGTGGTCTGCCGCCTTTTTGGCCATCCTTTGGGCCTACGATGGGTGGTACAATCTCACCATACTCGGGGCGGAGGTGAAGGACCCGGAGCGGACATTTTTTCGGGCTCTCGTCGGCGGGATGGTCTGCGTGACCTCGCTCTACCTCGCCCTCAACGGTGTGCTGTTTTCCTGTTTGCCGCCGCAGGTCGTGGCCGAGAGTCAGGTACCCTTTGCGAGACTCTTTGAAGCCTGGCAATTTCCTTGGCTAGGGTTCGCTCTCAAGGTTTCCCTGACGCTCGCGCTTTTGGCAACCCTCAACGGCACATTGGCCTGTGGCTCTCGGGTGATGGTGGCCGCATCGCAGGATGGTTTGATCCGCGCGAAGTTGGGCACCGACCCGACCAGACCGCTTCCTACACTGGCCTTTTCCTTGTTGTGCTTAGGGCTCTTGATCCTGTTTGGAGGGCTTCCCTTGACCCTCAATCTGTTCGACAGTCTCTCGGAGTTGACCGTGGTTATCGTGGTGCTGTTGACCAGTCTCTCAATCACCTGCATTTTTCACCGCGATAAGTTGGGGCGGAAGGTGTCCGCTGCGGGCTCTGGGTGCGC
>CAZVVF010000149.1:0-8044 GCA_964630575.1 uncultured Burkholderiales bacterium
ACACCGACCCGCCCTGACCCTCTATGACCAGCTCCCATCCCGAGGCAGAGACCTTGGAATGGGGAGGCAACAGAGCGTACTCGAGGCTCAAGGCATCCAAGATCGGTCCATCCAAACGCTGAAAGGCCAAGGAGCGCATGGGTAGCCGATGCTCGGGCTCGGCCTGACCTAGAGCGGTGGCGTAGCGCCCTAGAACCAGAGACTCATAGCCGTTTATCAAGGACAGTCCGTAGGGTGTGAGCGTGTTGTAGTTCGCGCTTGCGATGGGCACAACCCTCCCCTGATTCTGGCCGCTCATGGCCTGTATCTCTGGCGTCATCGGAAACAGAGTGTCAGCCTCCACGGAGGTGTTGAAGCCGGCTGCGAACAGCAAGAGTTGAAGAGCCGTGAGCCCCAGGAGCAGTTTTCTGTAGTTGGCCAGAAAGATGAGCGCGCCACAACAGAGGATGGGCAACAGCAGCTGGGGATTCCAACTGTAGGTCTTGTCAAAGGCGCTCAGCAGCTCAAGGTCACTGGCGTCCAGCGGAGGGAGCTTGACCTCGTGCGGGTGGGCCCGCCACCAATCGAGAAGCACTTGAGGCCGATAGAGCAACCAGGTCACGCCGATCAAGACCATCGTCCACAGTCCCGCAACGACAGTGGCCGTCCTGCGCACAAGAGTGGAATTCTCTCGAAACTGTTGAGCTCCAATGACCGCCAAGTAGGTCAAGCAGAAGACCAGAAACAAGAGGATCCGACCTGGAACAAAGCGGCTGAGGAAAGGCAGGGATAGAGAAAAACTCGCGGAGGCGAAGAGGAGAGCGACCACGGAGACGACCTGGAGCACCAAGGCCTGACGCCCACGCGCTGCCAGGGCAAAAACCAGAGGGACAGTACCCACGAAGCAGGCGAACTCGGGATAGATCAGGTTCGCTCGACAGCGGTTGATCATAAACCCCTTACTCGGATTGCCCAGCACGTCGGGACTGAGCAGCGAGAGCAACAGAGACCAGAAGCTCGCCGCGTTCTCCTTGACGTCCAGCGGAACGCGCTGAGACTCTCCCAAAAACTCCAGGAAGGGAAAGATCGTGGGCCCTGAGAGTCCCACCGTCAAAACACCCACGGCCAAGAAACGCAAACCGTGGGAGAGGCTCTTCAACTGCCAAATCCTAACCGAGGCGTACAGGATCAACACCGTGCCCGTGTAGAGATTGCTCTGGAGATGGCCGCTGTGCAGCGAGAGAGCCCCCAACAGCGGCATTAGCAACCAATATCTGTCTCGTCCACTCAGCGCCTTCTCTACGCAGACCAGCAACAGGGGCAGGTAGAACCCGGCGATCTCCAGATGTTCGAACTCGAGCCAGGAGGTGATGTGACTGTTCCCCATCCATACCAGGCCGCCAACCAGGCTGGCGAACTGACCAAACCCTCGGGTCCGAAAGAACCAGTTCATAGCCAGGCCCATCCCATAGAGATGGAGCAACTGAATCCAAGTTTTGGCCACCGCAGGGCTGAACAGTCCGTGCAAAAGGATTCTAGGGGGGTAGAGAAACCCCGATTGACCACTGGCGATAGCCGGATGCCCGCTGAAGATGTGAGGATTCCACAAAGGAATGACACCGGACTTCAAGCTCTGATTAAAAAAAACGTCCTGGGGATAGAAAAAGACGGCGACATCAAAGAGTTCGAGGTTGTGGGGAAAACCGTCGAGGTAAGCCCTCCAAGGATAAACGAACGTGAGAAAGTCACCCGGAATGAAGACCTCACCGGCGAAGAGAAAAGGCGCGAACAAGAGGCCCACAAAGAGACCGTAAACAAGGGCAGCGAGCCGCATTTGGCCACGTTCTGCCTCTCCAAATGAGAGGCCTCCTACCAGTCCTTGGGGACCGACTCCTGGACCAGATCATGAACGGCTCGCTTGAAGTCCTCGCCAAGGTCGAGCGGACTTGTGTTGTGGTCGCGATGAAGTTCCAGAAACGCCTTGGGCTCACCACAAAGCTGATAGAGACGTTGGCCGTGAGCGAACGGAATGATGGTGTCCACTCGACTGTGAATCACGAGTTTCGGAAAGAGAAACTTGGGGACGCGGTCCTTGGTGGAGAACTCCGTTTTGCTCAGCATCCTCGCAGGCAAGAAGGGATATAGCGCCGCTGCCATGTCGGGAACCGAGGTGAAGGTCGATTTCAGAATGAGTGCGCGAGGTGGCTCTGTCTCAGAGACGGCCGCAGCGACTCCGCCACCCAGAGATTCTCCAAAATAGACCAGCCGCTGCTCGTTCACCCCTCGCTCCTCGGTCAGGTACTTCACCATGGCATGTCCATCTGCCACAAGGCCCGCCTCGCTGGGAGTCCCCTTGCTCTTTCCGTAACCACGATAGTCAAAAACAACGCCATTGAAACCGAGCTGTTTAAACAGAAGAAGGTGGTCAATGCGATGGGAAATGTTCCCGCCATTCCCGTGAAAATGGAGGACCCACGGCGCCGCGGGATCGATCTCGGAGATCCAACCTGTGATCGTACTCCCTGGCTCCACCTCTACCTCAAACTCTTCAACCGAGAGCCCAGCGGAACTGGGATCCTGAGCGAAGTAGTCATCGGGGAAAAAGAGTAGTTTGTCCTGATATTTGTAGACGGCAGCACACACCCCCAGGTAGCCCACCCCAAAGAGAGTTGTCAAAACCAAGACCACGATCAACCACCGCCGCTTCTGCACAGCCCCATTCTACACCCCTTGTGAGCGGGAGACCAACCCCTTCAATATATTTCCTATAGAGAATGAAAAGCCGCACCGTTCTAGAATAAAAAGAACAGACAATATCGGCCTGTAGGCCAGCATAAGGGGGATAAAGTGATGGAGAGAGTAAGTTCAACGCGATGGTGATCTTGGTAAGCCTATTCCTCGGAACCACCTTGGCCGCGGTAGCGGGGCTACGAGCCTTTATGCCGCTTTTTCTGATCGGGGTTCTGGGCCGAGCCGACCTCTTGGGGCCGGTCTTTAGCATTGGAGAGAGCTTCACTTGGTTGACCAGTGACTTGGCCATTTTGACCTTCGGAAGCGCAACAGTCGTCGAGGTTGTCGTCGACAAATTTCCTGGAGCCGACACGCTCCTCGACACCGTCATGACCTTCGTGAGGCCAGGCGCGGGCGCTGTATCGGTCTTTGCCGTCCTGAGTTCGCAGGATCCAACCCTCGGATACGTAGCAGGATTTGTGCTCGCAGCGGGTGCGACGATCCCGGTACACCTGGGCAAGGGCCTGCTGAGACTAGGCAGCCACGCAGCCACAGCCGGAGTGGGTAGCCCCGTTCTGTCGATGGCCGAAGACGCAGGCTCAGCCGGAGCCATAATCCTGTCCATCCTGGTTCCGATCTTGGCGCTTTTTTTTGGGCTCGTTAGCCTCATTCTCATTGCCAGACTTGTGGCCAAGATTCGAAGGAGACGTGCCGCTACGTGATCTGGACCCATCTCTTTCCCTCCGTAAGAAAAACTGAGCGGGAGAGATTTCTCTTTTTCTTTTTGTTGTCAGGCTTTCTTGTTCTGGGGCAAACCCTAGGGCTCGTTGGCGCGGAGTCGCTGCTCCTGGCTGATCTCGGGGCCAGCGTTCTGCCCGTGGCCTTCATTCTAGCGAGCTTCGTAACGGTCTTGCTCAGCCTTCTCTACGCCTTTGGGGTCGATCGGGCTCGAAACGACAACTACTTCGTCCAGATCCTTTTGACATTCGCCGCTCTGATCGCTCTTATGACGCTCTCGGCCTCTCTTCTTGCCAACTGGAAAACGTTCAGCCTAATCGCCCTCTTCTGCCTCTACTACGCCAATTTTGCAGTCTGCACAAATCACTTTTGGACCTTCACGGCAGACTTTTTTGATTCGCTCCAAAGCAAGCGCCTGTTTCCTCTCTTCACCGTGGGCGCGAGTCTCGGGGGTCTGGTCGGTGGAACCATCGCCGCCCTCGTCGCCGGCCGACAGGGTGGAGCGCAGGAACTCCTTTGGGGTTGGATAGCAAGCTCAATTCTCGCTGCCATCTGGCTCAGGTCTCACCGAGGCGTCCTGAGACGCTGGGGGCCACTGGAGATCGAAGAATCCGACGAGTCTTCCATGGATGGGATGAGGAGCTCGATCCGCTTTTTGAGAAGTTCGCGGCTGGGGAAACTCCTGGTCTTGTCGGCGCTCTTTATGGTGACATCGCTCTTCGTCAGCCAATATCTCTATTCAGCAGTTTTTGTGAGCGCCTATCCCAAACCAGACGACCTGGCCAAGTTCTTCGGCATCTTCCTAGCCGCTGCCAACGCCCTCGAACTGGTCCTGGAGTTAGCCGTTACACCCTGGCTTTTGACCCGGTTTGGGATCGCCAACGCCAATCTCTTTCACCCCATTCTCACCTTGGTCAGCTTTGCCGGCCTGGGCCTTTTTCCAGGAGTTCCCGCAGCCATCTTCGCTCGCCTCAACCGAGAGACGCTGGAGAACGCGGTCGGTGCTCCCGTGCGCAACCTCCTGTTCAACGCTCTTCCGGCCAGACTCCGAGGGCGAATGAGAGCCTTCCTAGAGGGGATGATCGTGTACTCAGGCATGGCCTTTGCCGGGCTATTTCTCTTCTTTTGGGAGAAAATTCAGACCAACACCCAAGACACTCAGGTCCTGTTGGCAGCCGGTGGGTTCTGCCTCGGCGTCGGGTTCTTCATCACCAATTTCGCCCTCAAAGGCGACTACCTCGAACAGTTAGTCAGCGCGATCAGAGACGGAAGAGTCGAATTGAGCGAGTCGAGCTCAAGCCTAGAAACACTCCCCGCCAACCGTATCCTACAGCTGTGGAACAACGTGACCAGCAGCAACCAACAGAGCCCCTTGCTGAGTCAACTGGCCCAGACCCTGGGTGAGCGGGGCCTGTGGGACCCCCTCAGAGAGGCCATCAGTTCCAACAGTCCAAGGGTCCGGCTACTCAGCCTTCAGGCCCTGGCCCAGACCGCCCCGCAAACCGCTCAACCTTTCCTCCAGCGGGCTCTTGAGGATCGCGACCCCAAACTCCGTCTGTTCGCTGTACAAACCCTACCCCCAGGCTCCGACCAGCTCTGGGAAAAGTGCCTGCGAGACAGCAACCCTGAGGTCCGGGCCGAGGCGGCAACGCGATGCACGCCCTTGAGAGAAGACATCTTCAAAGACCTCCTTGCAACTCCGGACCAAGCCAGCCGACTGGCCGCGATCAAGCGACTGCCAGCAAGTCTGGTTCAGACACTCGACGATTTTCTCTCTTCCCCGGAGCCCGACGAGGTCGTGGCCACCCTCAAAACCCTCGTTCGGTTTGGTGACCCTCCCTCGGCAGGCCAATTGAAAACTCTTTTTCTGCGCGGGGACACGGCGGTTCGACAAGCCGTCGTAGAAGCGACCTCTCACCGCCGACCAGAGGACACCCTGGAGGTGCTAGAGCTACTCCATCTCGCCCTCAAAGACCCCAACCGTAGCGTCCGCCAATCGGCTATCACCGTCTTCACGGCCATTGGGGACCCGGCCAAACCCATGCTCTGCCGCATTATCCAACGAGACAGCTCGGCCACTTGTCACGCCGCGATCTCGGCCTTGGCCGAAATGGGCGACGAAGAGAGCCGCGGCCTGTTCATAACAGAGAGCATTTCTCGCTCCCGTCGGGCCTGGTGCCACCGACTGGAATCGGCCAAACTCGCCGAGAGCGGCCCTCAATCCTCCACCGACCGCTTCTTGGTCCTGGCTCTGAAGGACTCGGCCGAACGCGAACTAACGACCTGCTTTCGACTCTTGGAAGCCCTAGAGCAGAACAAAGTCGTGCGCTCGGTCGAGAATGTCCTGCGGTTCTCTCACGCCCGAATCCGCTCCGACGCCCTTGAGGTCCTGTCCAATCTCGGCAACCGTGAGGCCACAGCCCTGCTGGTTCACCACTTGGAGGAGGGGGATCTCGTCGAGCGTGCCGAGGCCTTAGTGGGAAAGGTTCCGCCGGCGCGCGAGCGAGATGTTTTGCTCGCCGACCTGTCCGATTCTAGCGATAAATGGTTGAACCTAGCCGCCCGAAGCGCGTTTGCGCCAGGTGGCGAAGAGCTTTCCTCAGAAGAAGAGCAACTCATGGAACGTCTATTGATGTTGCAGAGCGTCCCGCTCTTTGCGGCGATGACCCTCGAACAGCTCGAAGCCATACATTCCTGCCTATCGGAACAGCACTACACCAAAGGTGAGGTGATCTTCGATGAGGGCGATATCGGCGACGAGATGTATATCGTGGCCGACGGCCGGGTCGAGATCCTTCTCAATCTCAACAGCCCCGAACCCTTGCATCTGGCCACGGTCGAATCCGGCTCCTACTTCGGCGAGATGTCCGTTCTAGACCGAGATCCCCGAAGCGCGGCGGCCAAAGTCACCGAGGACGCTCGCCTTTTCGTGCTCAAGGGAGAGCAGCTCAAGGAACTTATCTACGTGATGCCCGAGATAGCGTTCACCATCTTCCGCGTCCTCTCCGAGAGACTGCGGCGGTCCGACCGCCGATTCTTGACCCAGCAAGACAGTGAAAAAGAGCTCGCCTCAAGCCCCAAGGGCCAATAGCTGTTTGGTAACAATCTGGCAACAAACAACGTCTTTCGAACACCTACACTGACAGAGATGAACGCTATTGGTAGCATACGACTGCAGTCCGCTCGAACGGCTCAGATGAGAAACCTCACTCTGGAGCGGGCCGTTGCTACCGTGGATCAAGAGGAAGCCAAGAACGGCGCCTCTCAGTCCGACCAAGTTCGACTAGCCTCACGAGAGCAAAGCAAACTGGAAGACTCCGTCCCCCTCTCCGTCTACCTGAGCCGCGCGGCTCAGTTTCGCTCCAGCCTCAAAAAGAGCAAAACGGAAGAACCCAAAAAGACGGAATGCCCGATTGAGAAGGCTCGTGCCGAGAGCACGACAGGCGAGAACGCCCCGCTCAATTGGCTGGTCGCTGATCACTTCGGCGGACAAGCCGATTCGTTTCCTTCCAGCAACGATGTGGTTTCCAAAGACAGCGATTTTCAACCCAAGGAAGCGGCTCTGACTAGCCTGAGCCTGCAGAGTCAGCCTATGGACTCGACTCCATCACTCTTGCAAGACGAGTGGCTGCTCAGCCCCAATTCCTAGCCAGAAACTCGGTCTCCCATCTATCGAACTTGTCGGCAAACCCCAACCCTGAGAACCTGCTCAACTGTTCTTTTGCTGCTGCTGTCCCTTTTTGCCCTCGGCTCCGGACAAGAGAGGATCGGCGTTCAGGTCCGCGATCAGGCCGAGACCTGGGAACGGCGTGCCGCTCAAGACCTTGCCCACTATATCTCACAGATTCTCGGACGAAAGGTGACCCTTTCCCCGCAAGCCTCTGAGAATTGCGATCTACAATTTGTGGTAGGAGAGGCCGTTTTTCAAGAGCGGCCCGAGTTGCGAAAAAAGCTCGATACTGTCCTCAAAGAGAATCCTCTGCTCAACAATGACGGGATCGTGTCGGAGAAGATAGGCTCCCGCATCTACCTCGCTGGCAGCAACGACGACAGTCACTACTACGCCGTTTCCAGGTTTCTTCAACTGCAAGGAGTGCGCTGGTACACCCCCACCTCCTTCGGAGAGTGTGTGCCCACGCGATCAGAACTCACCCTCGATCGAGTGAACTTTGTCTACGCCCCACCCTTTGAGGTCCGAAACTACTGGATCTCGTGGAATGGTGACCGAACCGACTACGAGAGTTTTGCTCACCGAAACTACTTCAAGACCCGGCGCCATCTCGTCGGCAGCCACCAACTGGGCAACCTCCTAAGAAAGAACGGTCTCACGGAACAACTCGTGCTGAGCGACCCGAAGACAGCCTCCAAAGTCGCCGATCTGCTGCAGCAACAGCACGCAGAGGGAAAGCCCATCTCACTCGGCATCTCTGATGCGGTACAGAGGCTCAGCGACCCCACGGACCTGAAACTAGCCGGGGGATTTGCAGACAAGTTTTTTGTTCACAACGCCGTCGCCGATGCCTATCTCCCCTTCTACAACTCGGTGATTGAGCAACTCAGACAACGCAATCCAGAAAGTCCGTCCCTCTTCTCTTTC